>CAMVBR010000015.1 GCA_947165755.1 uncultured Clostridia bacterium | reverse complement strand
CTCAAGGCCTACGTGCGCTATACGTGGACGAGGGCGCTGGCGCTGGGCGCGAGGGAGCTCAAGCGGCAGGGCAAAAAATACAAGCCCGGCCGCGGCGTGTTCCTCTCCCCCGCCACCAACGAAACGCTGCCGAACGGCCTTCCCTGCAGCAACATCGCCGAGATAGGCGCAAGGCAGTACGGCCTGTTTTACCCGTATATCCTCACCATCCCCACGAAACACCTTTTCGATATGCACGACGGGGATTACATTTACAATATCTACCGCTTCGCGCTGGCGGACGAGGACGTAACCTTTATCTTTTCGGTGTTTTTCTCGGTGAACGTGAGCCAGCTCGCCTACCTCAGGGACCACTGGCAGGTGATCGTGGACGATATCGAAAAGGGCACGATCAGCGACAGCATCGAGATGAAGCCCGCCCTGCGGGAAACGCTGATGAAAAAGATCAGGCCCATGCCCGCGCGCGCCGCGTATCTGCGCAAACAGTTTGAGCAGGGCTTCGACGAAACGCTGTTCAAGCGCCTGTGGCCGAACCTGACCGTGATCTGCAGCATCGGCAACGCCTCGTTCCAATCGGCGGCGAACCACATCCGCTCCGTAGCCAAAGGCGTTCCCTTCGATTTCTCGATTTACGGCGCTTCCGAAGGTCTGGTGGCCGCCGTGCCGGAGCTGGAAACCACCGATATGCAGCTTCTCACCGACAGCTGCTTCTACGAGTTCATCCCCTTCGGCGACGAGAGCGGCACCGTACTCACGCTGGATCAGGTGAAGGCGGGAGAAAAATACGAGATCCTCATCACCACGCAGGCGGGGCTCTACCGCTACCGGCTGAAGGACGTGATCGAGGTGAAGGGCTTCCGGGGCAAGTGCCCGCTGATCTCCTTCGTTTACCGCAAGGGGCAGCTCTTCAACGTGGCGGGCGAAAAATTCAGCGAGGAGGACGCCCGCAACACCATCCTCATGCTCGAGCAGGCCCACGGCGTTTCCGTCGATAAATGGCTTTTCTATCAGGATGAGAGCGTAATGCCGAACCGCTACGCGCTGGCGGTGGAAAGCGACGCCGACCTCGATTGGGACGCCTGCATCGACGAGCTCGAGGGCTATATGGGGCAGTGCAACAAGCGCTACGAAAGCCAGCGGGCGAAGATGTTCATCGGCAGACTCGTCGTGCAAAGGCAAACGCCCGGCACCCACGACGCGTGGGCGGCAAGGTGCATCGAAAAGGGCGCTTCCGCCGCGCAGGTAAAGCCCGTGCATTCCCTCGATAACCCCGAAAAACGTGAATTCTTCCTGTCAAGGATCGAAAATTCATAAATATCATAAGGAGGCAAACCCCATGAAAAAACACATTCGCGGTATTCTTTCTCTCACCCTTGCCGTGCTCCTGCTGCTCTCCTGCGGCGTTTCGGCCCTTGCGGCTACCAAGGATAACGTAACGCAGTACGGCGCGGCCGGCGGATATCTCGCCATCGGCGATTCCATTTCCCGCGGCTGCGGCGCGGAGGGCTTCTACATCGGCAGAAACGGCGAATACCTGCCCAACGGCGAAGGCCAGTACGGCGAGTATGATCTGCGCAACGTACAGGGCTGCGTACCGTATCTTGTGGCACAGGCCGTGGGCTGCAAGGCGCCCATGGATATGACCGATCAGGACGCCACCTATTGGCCCTTCACCTACCCCGGCATGACCACGGCGGTCACCCTCGATCTGCTGGGCGTGGACGACGGCTTCACCGATGAAAAGCTCAACTACGCCTACTATTCCGATATGCTCGAATACTTCGGGTGGGATGGCTCCTTCAGCGGCGTGCGCGACGGCGATACCATTGAGGCTGTTACCGCCAAAAAAGGCGCCATCGGCAAATGCGGCAACATCATCGACCTGATCAAGAACGCCGATCTCATCACCGTGCAGCTCGGCATGTGCGACGTGTTCTACCGCACCTACCGCATCGTTTCCAACGGCGGTATGCTGGCGGACGGCATGAGCTTCGATCTTTCCAGCCCCGAGGCGATCAAGAACCTCGTGACCACCGCGGTTTCCGAAATGTGGAACGGCTACCGGTACTGGAAAGAAAACTACCCCACCCTGATCGAAACCATCCTCAAGCTCAATTCCCACGCCGATATCGTTATGGTAGGCTCCTTCAACCTTGTGAACGAGCTCACCATCACCGACGACCTTCTCGCCCCCATCGGCACCGCCTTCTCGGTGATCACCGACAGCATGAACCTGCAGTATGAGAAATGGTCGAAGGAATACGGCATCCCCTACGCGAATATCGCCAATACCGAAACGCAGGCCGCGGAGCTCGATTGGTCGCTGCTGGGCGATTTTATGGATAACACCTTCACCGGCACCCATCCCACCCAGAACGGCTACGACTACATCGCCCGCCAGATCATCTCCGTATTGCCGCCCGTGGACGAAACGAAGAATATTTCGGTGGATATCGGCAGATTCAGCGCGGTGGATTACGTGCTCGTGAACGGCATCCCCGTAAAGAACTACACGCTGGCCGATCACCTGCTCACCATCCCCTATTCCGGCCCCGGCGCAACGAACCTCACCATCGGCGTGAAGAATGACGACGGCACCATCGCGGCGCAAACCTACACGCTCACCTATATCCCCGGCGAGGGCTACTGCGCCTACCGTGTGAACGGCACCAACGACGCCGTCGGCACCGCCACCAAGCCCGCCCGCAACATTATCAAGCTGGTGAAGGATCTGTTCCAGAAGATCATCGATTTTTTCAAGGGCTTGTTTAATAAGGGCTGATCGCCCGCCGATCAAAAAAACGGAGCAGCCGGACGTGTTCTTGCTGCTCCGCCGTTGTTTCAGAAGGGAGATTTTGAAATGAAAAAAAGAAACCTCGTTCTTATCGTGATCGCCGCCGTGCTTGCGGCCGTTCTCATCGCCGCCGCGATCGTGCCGCCCGTGACCGCGAAAAAAACCTACGCGAGCGCATCCTTCGGCGCGTATAAGCACGTGTTCATCATCGGCATCGACGGCGCGGGCGGCTTTTTCCCGAACGTGGATACGCCCAATTTCGACCGCATCTTCGCCAACGGCGCGGTGAATTTCAACGTGCGTACCGAGGTGCCCAGCGACAGCGGCCCCAACTGGGCCTCCATACTCACCGGCGTTTCCTATTTCAAGCACCTGATCCACAACGGCAGCTCGGGCGAGGTGCAGCGCGACAGCTCCACCAAATACCCCACCGTGTTCGGCGTGGTGCGCGCGGCCATGCCGGAGACCGAGCTTGCCTCCTTCGTGAACTGGAACAACGTGAACTACGGCATGATCGAAACCGATATCAACGTCACCGAGCACCAAAACAGCGACGATAACGCCCTGACCGACAACATCTGCGCGTATTTTGACGAGGGCAACAAACCCGCGATCTTCTTCGTGCAGATCGACGGCGTAGACGCCGCAGGCCACGGCTACGGCAGCGGCTCCAAGGAATATGCCGACGCCATCACCACCGCCGACGGCTATATCGGCCGCATCTACGACGCGCTGGAGCGCAACGGCCTGATGGAGGACGGCCTGTTCATCGTCACCGCCGACCACGGCCACAAGATCGAGGGGGGCCACGGGCGGTTCTCGAAGCGAGAGCAGCATACCACCATTGCCGCCGCGGGCAAAACCGTGGTAAAGGGCGGCACGCTGGACGCCCTCACCCGCGACCGCGATATCGCGGCGATCACCCTGTTCGCGCTGGGCGTGGATAAAACGAGCCGCATGAGCGCCCGCATCCCCGCGAACCTGTTTGAGGATACCGCGGGCGAGGCACGCAATTTCTACAAAGACCCGCTGGACGGGATCATCTCCCCCGTGATGTGGGTGGTGACCCTGCTCACGCCCCAGCGCTGAGCGAGGGCAAACAGGCGAACGCAGCCGAAAGGAAAAGATATGAAGCAGTATGATATAGCGGCTTATATATGGCCGTCCTACACCGGGAAAGAGCCCCGCGCCCGGCAGTTCTGGGAGCAGGGCATCGGCGAATGGCAAACCGTGCTGCGCGCCGAAAAACGCACCGAGGGCCAGCTTTTGCCCCGAACCCCCCTGTGGGGCACGGTGGACGAGGCCGACCCCGCCGTGATGGAATTTCAAATCAAAGAGGCGCTCCGGCACGGCGTGAACGTGTTTATTTACGACTGGTACTGGTATGACCGCCGCCCGTTTCTGGAGCAGTGCCTCGACGAGGGCTTTTTGGGCGCGCCGAACAACGGCGATATGAAGTTTTACCTGATGTGGGCGAACCACGACGCCGGCTACGCATGGGATAAGCGGCAATCGGACTTGGATGAGATCATCTGGCTCGGCAGCCAGCCCCGCGGGGAATTCGACCGCGTGTGCCGCCGCGTGATCGATATGTATTTCACCCGCCCGAATTATTACAAGATCCACGGCTGCCCCGTGTTTATGATCTACGACGTCATCAACCTGATCAAGGGGCTCGGCGGCGTCGATAAAACGCGGGAGGCGCTCGACGCCTTCCGGGCGCTCGTGAAGGCGGCGGGCTTCCCCGACCTGCACCTGCAGATGACGGTTTGGAGCGAGAACGCCGTCAACGTGAGCGGCGTGGACGCCAACCGCGAGGGCTCCGCCAAGGATATCGTGCGCATGCTGGGCTTCGATTCGGTCACCCACTATCAGTTCGTGCATTTTACCGACTGCAACCGGGATTACCTTGAAATACTGCCGGACGTGGCGAAGGAATGGGAGCGGCTGCGCACGGAATACGGCGTGCCCTATTACCCGCACGTGACCGTGGGCTGGGATAACAACCCCAGATACAATTTCCTTACGCTGCCCATCATAAGAAACAATACGCCCGAAAACTTCAAAAAGGGCCTGGAAATGGCGAAGGCCTACGCCGACCGGTATAACGACGCGCCTTTGATCACGATCAATTCGTGGAACGAATGGACGGAGATGAGCTACTTAGAGCCGGACGACGTTTACGGCTACGGCTACCTGGAAGCCATACGGGACGTGTTCGGCGCGAAGGAATCATAACACACGGAACAAAACGAAAGCTCCGTACGGGATCGGCACGCGGCGACCGCGGGGCTTGAGAACCTGTTGCGCATTTGAAGAATACCCCATAACAGAGAAAAGCGGGGACGGGTCCCCGTTTTTCGTTTTTTTCTTCTGTTATTCCCGGAAAGCGGCGAGCACGTCCGCGCCGTCGCGCACGAACGCGATGAACTCGTCGAGCGCAGCCTCTATTTCATAAAAGCCCTGCGTATACCGGCTGCCGTTCTTCGTTAAGATCCAATCGCCCTGCGGCAGATACACGGTTTTCTTCGTCTGCCCGCGGTTCACGATGGGGGCAAAGAGAATATCGCCGCCGAACATATACTGCTCGCCCTGCGTCCAGCAGACCGGGTCCTCGGGATGATCGAAGAACATGGGCCGCATCACCGGCCAACCCCTTTCGGCTGCAAGGCGCATGTGCGCTTCAATATAGGGGCGCAGCCGATCGCGCAGCAGCACCAGCGATTTCAGGATCTCAAAATTCCGCGCGCCGAAGCTCCAGATCTCGTTGGGATCGCCGCTGGGCTCCTTGAGGTCCCGTTTCTTCTCTCCGTGGCGGATGCGGCTGCCGTGCAGACGCATGACCGGCGAAAACACGCCGTATTGGAACCACCGCACGATCAGCTCGCGGAATTCGTCGCTTTCAATATCCGCGCCGTAGAACCCGCCGATATCGGTATTCCACCACGGAATGCCGCATACGGACATATTGAGCCCCGCCTTCACCTGATCCGAAAGGCTTTTGAAGGTGGAGGGAATATCGCCGCTCCACACCAGCGCGCCGAATTTCTGGCTGCCGAGGTAGGCGCAGCGCGTGAGCGTGACCGGCGCTTCCACCCCCATCGACCGAAAACCGTCGTAGGCCATCTGCGAATAGTAATAGGGGTAGATAAGACCGACTTCCCCGCCCGTACCGGCGTGGAACAACAGGTTATCGAAATGCTCCGGATGGATCTCCGGCTCCGCCTCGTCGAACCAGAGCGCGTCCACGCCCCGATCGAGATAGTTTTCTTTGATTTTGCCGAACACGTATGCGCGGGTTTCGGGGTTTGTGGCGTCGATCTCCGCCTGCGGGCCGTAGAAGCTGAATACCCGATCCGAACCGCGGGCGGTACGGATCAGCATATTATGATCGCGCATATACCAATAGTTTTCGGAGCCCTCGTTCACGGTCGGCCACACCGATACCGCCAGCTTTACGCCCATATCGTGCAGCTCGTCCGTCATGGCCTTCACGTCGGGCCAGCAGGCGGGATCGAAGCGGTAATCGCCCTGCTCCGTCCAATGGAAATAATCGCAAACGATCACCGAGAGCGGAATACCCTCGTCCCGGTACCGGCGGGCAACGGCAAGCAGATCTTCCTGCGTTTCATAGCGCAGCCTGCTCTGCCAGAAGCCGGTAGCCCAATGGGGCATCACGGGGACGTGGCCGGTGAGATCCGCCAACGCCTCGCTGATTTCCTTCGGCGCGCCGCCGATCACCACGTAATCGAGCTTTCGGGTGGCATTTACGCTCCAGCGGGTGCAGTTGGCGGCCAGCTCCACGTTCCCCACCGCCGGGTTGTTCCACAAAAAGCCGTAACCGAGCGAGGAAACGAGAAACGGCACAGTGCATTTTGCGTTGACGTGGCGCAGGTCGAAGGCGCAGCCCTTCAGATCGAAGCAGCCGCTCGCCTCATGCCCCAAGCCGAAAAAGCGTTCTTCGGCGTTCGTCTCAAAGGTGACCCGTGCGGACCACAGGTTACCCGCGCCGATCTCATAGTGCCGGAAACCGTCGTTGAACGTAAGCTCCGGCTTTTCTTCCAGGATCGCGACGCCGTCTTTATAAAACGTGACCTTGCCGTTTTGCTCCAGCCGCAGCGTGAGATCGCCTGCCCGCATGCAGACGGCGTTCTCGGCTTCGGTGATCTCGCATGCCGCCGCCTGCGGCAGCAGGGTATAGTTTTCATCAAAGGGGCGGCAATCCGGAAACGCCTCGAACCGGATGGCGTTCGTATGGCAGGCGGAAATCCGCACCAGCTCTCCCGCCCGGGTAAACAGGATCTGCCCGTTTCTTACCTCTGTGTTGCGCATACCGTTTTCCTCCTTCTCTTACGCCCGATCCTGCGGATAGACGACGCCTGCGGTTTTTCTGATCGCATCGGAAAGCCCGATGATGCGCAGCGTCTGCATGGGCGGGACGAGCGGGCTTTCGGTAAGGCCGTTTTGCACGCATTCGCTGAAATGCTCGATCTGCTCTTCGAAGCCGTTGCCCTTGTACGGCGTGGAGATGATCTCTTTCGGCTTGCCCTGCAGCTCCAGAACGATCTCCTGCGGGGCATAGAAGCGCTTCAGGTAAGCGAAGCCCTTCGTGCCGTAAACGTACCCCTCGTTCGGCTTGCGCAGAAGCGTTGCGGCGGAAAGATCGGCAATGGCGCCGTTTTGGTATTTCAGCAGCACGCAGATGTGGCTGTCGGTGCCGTTATATATATCTGCCGCGGCGCTGAACGAAACCGGGGCTTCGCCCAGATACCAGCTTGCGAAATGCAGCCCGTAGCAGCCCACGTCCAGCAGCGCGCCGCCGCCGTATTCGGGCTTCAGTACGTGGTGATCCATTTCATCCGCATCCATCGTGTAGCAGAATTTCCCCTCTACACCGCGGATCTCGCCCAGAACGCCCTCATTCACAAGAGAGAGCAGCTTCAGCGTACCGGGCGTCAGCCTTGCCCACATGGCCTCCATCAGCAGCACGCCGTTGCGGGCAGCGCAGGCAAACATCGCTTCGGCCTCGCGCAGGTTGACCGCCATGGGCTTTTCGCACAGCACGTGCTTGCCGTGCTCCATCATCAGCATGGCGGCGGAAATATGGCCCGAATGCGGCACGGCGATATAGGCGGCGTCGATTACGCCGGACTGCGCCATGGCCTCGTAAGAAGAAAACCTGTGCGGTACGCTGAACTCGCTGCCGAAGACCTCCGCGCCCGCCGCAGTTCTGGACGCCACCGCAGCCAACTCCGCGTTTTTCGTGTTATTGACGGCATTCGCGAAGCGGTGGGCGATATTTCCCGTGCCCACGATGCCGAAACGTATTTTATGCATGCTTCTTTCCCCTTTCGATTCCGTTCTATTCTATTTTACCCGATAAACCGAAAGACTTCAACACAAAACTTTTCGGCAAAAGCAAAAGCAGCCTTGCGGCTGCTTTTTCCTTTCAGGTGCGCATCTCCACTTCGATGCGGTCCGTCATGTATTCATACGTTACGCGCACCACGGTGTTGTCGTTTTCGATATGCAGCGCGCCCTTGCTGCCCGTGCCCGAGAACGGGAAGGGGTGGGCCGTGCTCACGCAGGCGGAAAGCGTGCCCCACGTGGATACGGCGAAATCGTAATCCCCGGCGTAGGGCATAACGAACGAGAAAACGTATTTTCCGCCCCCCACGTAATACATGCGGGTGATCTCGCTGTTGGAATCGTCCCTGTTCGCGCCCACGTAGGGCTGGAAGCTGCCGTAGAGCACCACCTTTTCGGGATGGCGGACGCCGGTTTCGTGGTCGTCTACGTTACCGCCGCCGTAATCGAGCATAGAGGGGTTGGCGTAGGCGCGGTATGTATCGTAGCCCGTTTCAAAGATGCGCTTGAGTTCGTCCTCCTGCGAGAAGCCGCCGGGGCAGGCCTCGGAACGGTTATTCAGCTTGTATACGTGGTCCTGTCCGTCGCCGCCCACGCCGAGGCCGCGCATCAGGGGAAAGGCGAAAAAGCCGTCGGGGTTGTTGATCGCGGTCCATTTGAAGGTGTAATCGAGGAATTTGTTGCGTTCCTCCTCGGGCTGGCTCGCAAACCACGAGATCTGGTCGCCGCCCCACCACTGGTTCCAGGCGCGCTGCTCATAGGTCTGGTGCTCGTAGGCCCACCAATCGCGGCCGCCCCAGTTATCGTATTCATACAAAAACGGCAGCGAGCTCTCTTCCACGCCCTCGGGCGAAATACCGCCGCCGGACCGGCCCTCCCGCACCAGCACCAGCTTTTCGCCGGGGCGGTCGAGAATGGGGAAACGGGTCAGGGGCATGGCGTTGTAGTCGAGCAGGCTCTTGCCGTTCACCACCACCGAATGGGAATGGGCGTCGAAGATCACCTTGTGGCGGCGGGCGTTGGTTCTGCCGTATTCCCGCAGCATCTCAATCACCCTGCCTATGCCCTTATACGCGCGGTCGCGCCCCGTATAGAGGTGGATCTGCCCCATGTGGAAGGCCTCGCACCCGCAGTCGATATAGCGGCGGCCGCGGTAATAAAACCACATCTGCGCCTCCGTCCGCGAAAGATCGGGCATATCGGACCAGGTGCAGGTGCCCGCCGGGAACAGGCAGGCCGCGTGGCTGAAATTGCGGTTTTCCACGGGCAGGCCGAAGGCCTCGAACACCCACGCGGGCACGGGCACGTGATCGAGATCCTCTTTATATACCACCTCGAACAGGCATGCCTGTAAGATCACCTCCGGGTCGGCGGCATGGATCTTATCCGCCGCCGCCTTCACCCGGGCGAAGTGCGCCTCCTCGGGCAGATTGCCCTTCCATATACCGGCGGCCCTGCCGAGGAATTTGACGCCCGTTTTGAGGATCACGCGGATATCGTCGTCCAGCGTATCGCTCGCGGTGATCCACTGGGCGCTCACCGCACGGGAAAGATAGTATTCCAGCACCTCGCGTGGCATGGAACCGTCGAAATAGCCTTTTGTCATATATAATTCTCCTTCCGTTATTTTTTGCTTATCATACCGTCGATGCCGCCGTTGGCCGCGCCGCGGATGAGCCGGGCGATGTACTCGGGCGTTTGCTTCATATCGGACGCCGCCCACTTGCGGACAATGGCCACCGACCCGCTCACGATGAAAGCGAAAAACATCTCCATATCCTCGTCCGAGAGCTCGATGCCCGAATCCCGCCACTGGGCGATCACAAAGGGCTTACCCATGCCGATCACGTTGTTGAAAAAGGCCGTATCGCCGTTTTCGGAAAGCAAAATCTTGCAGAAATCGCGCCGGTCGTAGATGATGCGGCAGATCTCCTGCAGCATTTCGTCGTATTCCGAGGCCGAAAAGCGGATCGTGAGCGAATCCACGATTTGCTCCGAAAATTCCAGCTCCAGCTCCTCGAGCACGTCGCGCACCGAATAATAGTGGGTGTAGAACGTGTTGCGGTTGATGTTGGCGTGGCGGCAAAGCTCGGTGGGCGTGATCTTATCCACCGGCTTTTCCTTCATGAGCTCCAGCAGGCTCTCTTTGAGAAACATCTTGGTATAGAGCACCCTGCGGTCCGTTTTTGTTTCGGGTTTGTGAACCATTTTTTACCTCACTGTAACTATCGAACTGATTTTGTTTTCAGCGTATTTTTTTGCACGGAACCCACGCGGATCTGTTCGGTAAAAATCCGAATACAGGTATTCTGTTAAATAATACCCGGATAAATAACGAACTGACTGTTGATTATTTTACTGTATTACCAGTATAATTTATCATGATATCCGTGTCAAGCGCAGATTTGGCTTCGGCACGAAATTTTTTGGAGGATGAGAGAATATGAACGAACACATCAGCGTGATCACGGGCGGCACCGGCTACGTAGGGCTGGCGCTCGTGAAGTATCTCACCGGCCGCGGCGAGAAGGTCCGCCTGCTTCTGCTGGAGGATCACCCCTGCCTCAATGGCATCGACTGTGAAAAGGTGATCGGCAACATCTGCAATCCCGCCGATCTCGACGCCGCCTTCGCGGGCGCCGAAACCGTTTACCACATCGCCGGCGTTGTGGATATCTCGGGCAAAAAGGAACAGCTCATGTGGAACGTAAACGTGGGCGGCACGAAGAACGTGGTGGAAAGCTGCAAAAACAACGGCGTAAAAAACCTGATCTACGTTTCTTCCATCGATACCTACCCCGATAAATTCTGCGAGGGCGTGATCTCGGAGCGCAGCGAATACAGCGAGGTGGGGCTCCACTCCCCTTACGCCGTGACCAAGGCGCTTGCCACACAGATCGTGCTGGACGCAAGAAACGACCTCAAGGTTTGCTGCGTGCAGCCCACGGGCGTGATCGGGCCCGACGACTACATGGGCTCGAGCATCGGCGCCATGGTGGATCTTTTCATCAAGGGCATGTTCCCCGTTTCCATGAATTTCGGCGAATATAATTTCGTGGACGCGCGCGATATGGCCGTGGCCATGCGCAACGCGGTGGATACGGGCCGCAGCGGCGAATGCTATATCCTGGGCGGCCACCGGGTAACGGTAGACGAGCTCATGGGCTATATGGCGGCCACCCTCGGCAAAAAGAAACCGAAAATGAAGGTATCGAAGGGGCTCGTAAAGCCCTTCGTGCCACTGGTTTCCAAAATTATGGATCTGGCGAAGCTGCCGCCTATGCTGAACAGCTTTTCGCTGAGCAAGCTGGAGGAAAACTGCAATTTCTCAAACGAGAAGGCGAAAAAAGAAATTGGCTTCTCTCCCCGCCCTGTGGCGGAAACCATCCGCGATACGGTGCTGTGGCACAAGAAAAAGCTGGAGGGCGCGCTGTAATGAAATACGTACTGTTTACCGGCGCCACCGGCGATCTGGGGCGCTGCTGCATCGAGGAGATCGCAAAGCTCGGCGACTGGACCGTTTTCGCGGGCGGCACGAACAGGGCGAAGCTGGAAGAGCTTGGCAAGCTCGAAAACGTGATCCCCCTGCCGCTGGACGTGACCAGCGAGGAAAGCATTGAGGCCGCCTACAACACCGTGCGCGGCTATACTTACACGCTGAACGCCGTGGTCAATTTCGCCGGCATCCACGTGTTCACCTCCATGGTGGAGGGCGACTGCATGCGCGATATTGAAAAGATGCTCAACGTGAACGTAATGGGCATGGTGCGCGTGAACAAACGCTTTTTTGAGATGGTGCGCATCGGCCACGGCCGTATTATCAACTGCTCCTCCGAAAGCGGCTGGATGACCCCGCAGCCCTTCAACGGCCCCTACACCATGACGAAATACGCGGTGGAGGCCTATAACGACTCCCTGCGCCGCGAGCTGATGTATCTCGATATCCCCGTGATCAAGCTGCAGCCCGGCTCCTTCAAGACCCAGCTTACCAACAAGATCTACGAGGATTTTGATAAGGCCATCGCCTCTACGAACTACTATAAAAAGATTTTAACCACCATGAAGCCCATGATGACCATGGAGCTGGGGCTGGACCACGACCCGAAGAAGCTGGCGAACAAGGTGATCAAGGCCATGAACTCGAAATATCCGCAAACCAAATACAAGGTTTGCACCGGAAAGCTGCTGATGCTGCTCGAGCTCCTGCCCGATAAGGCCGTGGA
The DNA here is from genome assembly GCA_947165755.1 of uncultured Clostridia bacterium. Taxonomy (GTDB): domain Bacteria; phylum Bacillota; class Clostridia; order Oscillospirales; family Acutalibacteraceae; genus RUG806. The sequence goes on along the minus strand of CAMVBR010000015.1, from coordinate 6,119 downwards.
TATCGCCTACAAAGCCATCGTACACTGAGCAAAGCGCATAAATAAGGAAAGGGCCCGCTTCGATGTGAAGCGGGTCCTGTTTTGTTATTTTCAGCTGCAAGCGGGGATCAGTCCGTCTGCGATTCGGCGTGAACGCTGTCCACGTAATCGGAAACCATCTTGTTTCTGCGCTCGGAAAGCTCGTAGTACATCTGCGCGCGGCGCTTTTTGTTGATGGGCCACAGCATCTTGGGCACGATGCCGAGAATGCTGGTAAGGAACGGCACAACGGTGGAGAGTGCGAACAGCCAGAATTTGGTTTTTTCGCTCTGCGTGCCGATCTTCAGGCCCTGCACGTAGCCCACCTTTTTCATCACGAAGTTGTTGATGGTGCCCATAAAGATGCCCTGCAGCTTGGCAACCAGCCCCTTGGCCACGCCTGTGGTGGCCTCCATGCGGTAGCCGTTTTTCCACTCGCAGTAGTCCATGGCCTCGTTCCACAGATCGGCGTTGATCACCTTGTTCACGCCGAACAGAAGCTTGGCCAGGAACTCGGTGAAGCCGTAGGCGATGAGCATTGGCTTCAGCTTCAGGTAATTCTTGTTCAGCATGCCCCAGCCGAAGAAGCCGAGGGTGACCATATCGCCGTAGAAATCGGAGCCCACCCACAGGAACTTGGACGAGAAGCGCTTTCTGAGCGGCGCAACGAAGGCGTAGCTGATACTGCCCACCGGCGCGGAGATACCGCTCACCAAAGCCTTTGCGGTGTTGATCATACTGTCGCCGCCGAACACGTCGATCCAGTAGTTTTGCTGGCTGGTGCCCACGCCGAAGCCCGCGAGGAAATCCGAGAGCGTCATGAGCAGCACCGGGTAGTTTGTGAAAATGGCCCGGAAGCCAGATTTGAGATCGGGCCGCTCGATGGACTGCGGCACGCGCTCCTTCGATACCATAAAGAACCAGAAGGTGAAGGCCGAGGAGATCAGCGCGCACGATACGCCCATGCCCATAAAGATGGACCGCATCTTGATCTTCCACTTGCCGGTGGAAACCATATCGTACATAAAGCCGAATACGTAGCCGGGGATATCCTCGCCCATGTAGCCGGTGAGCAGCTCGGCCAGCGTTATGAGCCTTACACGTTCGTTCGGGTTCGGCGTTATGGTGCTCATATAGCCGCTGCGGGCAACGCCGGTAAAGGTGCCGGCGGTTTCGGTGATCACGCTGAACGCGAAATAGAAGATCAGCTTGGGGATATAGGTGCCCGCCGTATCGGGGAAGAAATAGGGCAAAAACCAGTAAAGCAGGCCGATCAGGGTCATGGGGATCTGGAACAGCACCAGATAGGGGCGGAACTTACCGATGCGGGTACGGGTATTATCCACGATGGCGGAAATAAAGGTATCGTTGATGATATCCCACGCGCCGGTAAAAATACCCACGATGGCGGAAATGCCGAAGTCGATCTTTACCACGTCCCAGATATACCGCTGCGAATAGCCGTTGATATTGAACGCGTTCGAGAAATCGTTGAACAGGTACGCGATCGTCTCCTTGGTGCCGATGTAGTTATAGCTGCGGTAAACGTTGGCCTTCAGCGTTTTATCGTCGATGCTAACGGGCGTTTTCTGCTTGTTTTCATCCGGCATCGGATTCCACCTCCAGTTCGGTAATGTATACGGTCAGGTCGTCTTCGTAAACGTGGCCGTTAAAGGTAAGCTTCATATGGATATTCAGGGGCTCGTCGTAAGCCTTGAGCACGGTCATCACGCCGTCGGCGTCGATCTTTACCACGTCGGGTACCGAGGGGGTGAATTCCAGCGTAAAATCCTCCTGCGCGCAGCCAGCGGCTGAACCGCAGCGGACGCGCCCCCGGCGCTCCCACCGCCGGGGTCGACCGCAATGGCCTTTTCGGTAAAGTGGGCGCCGTAATACGTAAAGCCGATCTTCTCGGTGGCCTCGTAGGGCAGAGAGATATGCGCCCTTCCGTTTTCGGCAAGCGCCGCGTAATCGCCCTTCAGAACCACGTCCGCGTCCACGCGGTAGCTGCGGGTGATATCCAGCGATAAAAGCTGATCGAAGGGCCGCGAAATGCGGAAGGCCATGCGCACACCCGTTACCTTCACAGCGGCGTTATCCACGTCGCAGGCGTCGGCAAGCGCGGCCTTCATCTGTTTGAAGATCTCGCCGTCGGGGATCGCCGCGGCGTCCACCGTATCGGGAGAAAGGGTAAGATCGATGAAATAAACGTCGTCGTCGGTGGTAACCCCGTCGCCGTTGGTGCGGCCGCGGGAGGCGGAAAACTCGGTCACGTCGTCAGGAGTGATATCCAGGTCGAACACGCCCTTGTTTTTGCTTTCGGTCACACGGTCCGCCTGCGGATAGAGCGCCTTCAGCGCGTCGCCCGCGTGCTCCCAGATATAATAGAAGATCTGCTGATCCGCTTCACGCAGCGGGAGCGTTTTTTCTTCGGCGTAGTCCTTTACCTTCACGTCCGTGTGCCAGTTCGCCTCCGCGTCGTCCGCCGTGATCGCTTTGTTATAGAGCTCTACGGCGTAGGCGATCACGTCCTCCTTGCCCTCGGGCAGCTCTCTGGCGGAATCCAGCGTGCCGTCCGGCCGCGGATACCGCTCCTTGTTCATCTCGTTCTTCGCGTAAACGCTTACCGCCGCGAAGCACGCGCCGAGCAGAACGACGATGGCGAGCACGATCAGAACTCTGCGCGTTACTTTACTCATGGGCTTGCTCATAGTTCCTTGCCCTCCTCTTCCGCCTGCAGCGCTTCCTCAAGCTGCTGCATGCGCGCTTCGTGCTCGTCTTCACTTTCAAAGACCGGCAGCGGCAGGTCGTCCAGGTTCACTTCCCCGGCACGCACCTTTTTGAGCAGCTCCTTGCGCTTGATATCGTTTTCCTTATACTGCGGCTCGATGCCCGCCTTGAGCATGGCCCGGTTCAGGAAAAACAACACGAGGAACATGGCGGCTGCGGCCAACGCGCCGAACCCGAGCGAAACCGAGGCCGTAGTGGAATCGGGCGCGGTGAATTTCATTACCACCACCGCGATCTGCGCCGCGATGCTCACCGCAACGCCCACAAGGGCGGTTTTTTTCATGAAATTGGCGCCCTTGGTCAGGTTCAGGAACCCGAGGATCAGCCCCACGACGATGGCGACGTCGATCAGTGCGATCACTGCCATAAACGCTGCGGGCACAACGGCGGCCAGCGTCTGCTTCGCGAATAACGCGCTTGAAAGAAACTGCGGCACCTTCAGAATGAGCCCGCTTGTAAAGCCCTGAATCATGCCGATGATACCTACGGAAAGCGTTTGATTGAAAAACGGCACGGCGTACTTGACGCTCACAAAGGGAACGAGCAGCGCCGCCACCGCCAGCAGCGAGAACGCAAGGCGCACGATGGCGAGCTTGCTGCCGATGAACTCGGCCTTTACGCGGGCGATCACCATCCGTGCGGCTCCGCCCTCCAGCTCCGTCCGCTTGGCGTCGCGCGTGAGCCCTTCCTCCTGCGTGTAATACATAATGTTTACGCCGCAGTGCTCGCAGTTGGGCTTCAGATGGTAGAAGGGGATCTCTCCCCCGCACTTGGGACATTGCATCCGCATTCCTCCTTTTCAGCGCAAAAAAAACGGCAAGCCGTTCTGCCTGCGCAGAGTTTTGCTTTATTATACTATGTTTAAAAGAAAATTTCAACAATATCTTTACATATAATTACCTTTTTCTTGACATTTTTCACAGGGCGGGGTAGAATTTTTATGCTATGAAAAAGATACTGTTATTTCTGAAAAAAGAACCCATGCTGCCCGTGGCGCTGCTCGCGGCGGCCGTTTCGCTGATCGTAACGCCGCCCACGAAGGCGCTGCTTTCCGATATCGACTGGCGCACGCTCGGCACGCTGTTTATGATGCTGACGGTACTGGAGGGCTTCAAGCAGGAGAATATCTTCCGCCCGCTGCTGCGGCTCACCGGCCGCATCGGCACCATGGCGGGGCTTTCGCTGTTTCTGGTATTCGGCGTGTTCTTCTCGTCCATGTTCGTTACCAACGACGTGTCTCTCATCGTATTCGTGCCCATCACCATACTGCTGCTGCGCGCCGCGAACCGCGAAGCGTTCATTCTGCCCGTGATCTCCATGGAGAATATCGCGGCGGTGCGCGGTTCCCTGCTCACCCCCTTCGGCAGCCCGCAGAATCTGTTTATTTACGGGCAATCGGGCGTTTCGGCATGGCGGTTCATCTTATTCATGCTGCCCATCTGGCTCATTTCGGGCGCGCTGCTCGTTTGCTTCGTGCTGTTTTTGTACCGCAAAGAGCCGAAAATGCGCACGAATTTGGGCGAAACGGACGTGGCGGGCGTATGGGCGCCGGAAAGAAAAAAGCAGCGGATCGTTTACGCCGCGCTGTTTTTGCTGGTGCTGGGCGTGATCGTCACCCGCACCCGGTTCTGGTATATCGCCGTGGCGGCGGTGTTCCTCGCCGTGCTGCTCGCCGACCGGCGGCTGCTGCTGAAAACCGATTACGTGCTGCTGGTCACGTTCTTCTGCTTCTTCGTGTTCTCCTCCTCGGTGGCCACCAACCCTGCGGTGGCGGAATTTCTGCGAAAAACGGTGGCGGGGCGCGAATACGCGGCAAGCATCCTGATGAGCCAGCTCATCTCCAACGTACCGGCTTCTATCGTGCTCTACCCGTTTTCAAACAACGTGGGCGCGCTGCTCTACGGGCTGGACAGCGCCGGCCTGGTTTCACTGATCGGCTCGCTGGCCTCGGTGATCAACTACCGCATCTACGTGCGCGAATACCCAGGCAAAGGCGGAAAGTTCATCCTCACCTTCACGCTCATCAGCCTCGCCTTTTTCGCCCTCGTGGTACTGCCGGGGTACTTTATCAGCAAAGGCGGTATGTAAACAATATCCGAAGGGAGATTATTATATGAAGAAGCTGACTGCCGTTTTGCTGGCGCTTTTGCTGCTTGCGGGGCCTTTCGGCGCGTTTCATGCGCTGGCCGCGCCCCAAGCGGGCCCCTACGATCTGTTCGTATCCCCCGCCGGGGACGACGCCGCCGCGGGCACGAAGGACGCCCCTTTGAAAACCCCGGCGGCCGCCAAGGAAAGGCTGAAGGCCCTGAAGGGCACGCCTGCCGAAGAAGCGGGCGTTCACGTGTGGCTGCTGGCGGGCGTGTATGAATTTACAGATACGCTGCGCTTTACCGAAGCGGACCTGCCGAACGTGACCTGGGCCGCCTACGGCGACGGCGACGTGGTATTCTCGGGCGCGCGGGAGCTCGCGGGCTTTACGGAGGATACCGCAAACGGCGTAAGGGTGTTCACAAAGCGCCTGACGGACGCCGACCCGAAGGGGTTCAAATCCCTGTTCAAAGACGGCGCGCAGTTAAGCGTTCCCCGCTACCCCGAAACGGGCTATTTCACGGTAAACCGCCTGTGCCCCGAGGCGGATCTGTGGACGGAAGAGAACACCCCGTGGGATTTCACGCTGGGCCAGCGCGCCTTTTACGCCGACCCGGCGGATCTGGGGGTGGAATTCACAAACCCCGCCGACGTACAGGTGCGCATCCTGCACTACTGGCACGATGAGCTCATGTATCTCACCGGCGTCGACCGCGCCACGGGCAAGCTGGGGCTTTCGCGCCCCTCCTCGATGCGGATCCGGGAGATCGACCGCTATTATTTTGAAAACGTGTTTGAGGCGCTGAACGCCCCCGGCGAGTGGTATCTGAATACCGGAACCGATACGCTCTATTACGTGCCCGAAGAAAACGAGACCGCCGAAGCCTGCGTGCTGCGCGCGTCTTCGCTCGAATGCCTGATGGAGGTCGACGGCGTTTCGGGCCTGCGCTTCGAGGGGATCCGCTTTACCGAAACGGATTGGAATATCCCCGCGCCGGGAACCTGGTGGTCCGATAATTGGAGAAGCGAGAACGATATCGACGCGCCGCAGGCCGCCGCTGACGTGAAGGGCGCAATCACCGTACGGTACGCCGAAAACACTGCCTTCACGAACTGCGAATTTCTGAACCTCGGCGCAGACGGGGTCAAGCTCTTAAACGGCGTGCGCCACAGCCGTGTGGAAGGCTGCCTGTTCCGCAATATCGCGGCAACCGCCGTTTACG
>CAMVBR010000014.1 GCA_947165755.1 uncultured Clostridia bacterium | reverse complement strand
CTGTGAGGGCGTAACCGACAGCGCCAACGACGGCCTTACCAGCGGCGACCTCTCGTATATGCTCAACCGGGGCGGCAATTTCATGTATATCTCCTTTGCCGCGCTGAACCATCAGGGCCCCGCTTACGAAAGCCGTTACAATCTGGACGAAAGCGTCAACGTAGCAGGTATGGTCGAACAGATGCGCAGCACGTTTACCTACGATACAAAATTTGACCGCGACCTGAGCGCGGTGCGCATCGTTTCCTTCCCGTTAGGCGTTCAGGCGATAAAAGCCGGGGTTATGGAGCACGGCGCGATCCAGATCAACTATTGCAGCAGCTCGCAGTTTTACAGCTTTGAATGGAACGGCAACGGCGACACTCCCTGCGCCTATTACTGCCCCGAGGGCCGCGCAACCAACCACGCGGTCACCATCGTGGGCTGGGACGACGATTTCAGCCGCGATCACTTTACCGGGCAGAGCAAGCCCACGCGCAACGGCGCGTGGCTCGTGAAGAATTCCTGGGGCGAACGCTGGGGCAACAACGGCTATTTCTGGATCTCTTACGAGGATGCTTCCCTGGGCACGCCCGTTTCTTACGAGGTGGAGGCGCTCACCGACCGTGAAAACGTATATACCCACAACGGCTTTAACTGCGCCGCCGATATCATGGCGACCGCTGCCGCCAACGTGTTTACGGCGCGCTCCCACGAATACCTTACAACCGTCGCCTTCGGCAAGTCCGTAAACGAGTATACGCTGAAGGTATACGCCGGTCTGCCCGAAAACCCGTCTTCCCCCACCGATGGCGCCCTGCTCTATACGCAAAGCGGAAACGCCGGGGGCAAGAACGCGATCCCCATCACCGGCGACGTGGATCTGCAGCCCGGCACGCGGTTTTCTGTTGTGATCGAGGGCGTGGCCTACGTTTCTGCCGAGGGCGCGGCCACTTCCACGAACAGCTCCACCTCGCTTCCCGTCACCAATACCAGCGCGCCGGGGCAGAGCTTTGTGCTGCAGAACGGGCAATGGAACGATACGAGCGTGATGGGCAAAAACAATATCGATCTCGACGTGTTCACCCGCTGCGTGGGCGGCGAGCCCTACACCGTGAACTTCGTTTGCCCCGGGTATCACATGATCACCGCCGTGGCTGAAAACGGGACGGTGGCGCTGCCCGAAACCGAAGGCCATACGTGGGTATGCACGTATCGCGGCGCGCCCTTTGACGGCACGGGCGTTGACCGCAATATGACCGTAACGGCCCACTGCTATCCCACCGCGGGCACGGTGAGCCCCGCGAGCGGCTGCGTGACCGAGTATAACTGCATCTATTGCGGCAAGCAGATGCGCGACCCCGACGCGGCGCATACGTATACCGATACCGCCGTGCCTCCCACGCGCGAGCACGCCGGGTATATCCTTCATACCTGCGCCGTTTGCGGGCAGGATGCGATCACCGACTGGTCTATCCATCCCGACGGCGACGGCGAGGTGAACGGCGATTTTGTTTGGCAGTATTACGACGGCGCTCTGAGCTTCAACGGCGTGGGCCCCACCCCGGATTTTGCCAATCAAAACGCGGCAAAGCCGTGGAACGCGCATGCCGCCGAGGTTACGGACCTGTTTATCGGCGAGGGCATCACCCATCTCGGCGCGTGGAGCTTTTGCTATTTCAACGCGCTGAAAAACATAAGCTATCCCTCCACGATCACCTCCATCGGCAATTCGGCGTTCTTCCGCTGCGGCGGCCTCACCGACGTGATCATGCCGAAAACGCTGACCGCCATCGGCACGGACACCTACGATTCCGTTTATACCTACTGCAACGGCATCCGCAGGCTTGCGATCGAAGAGGGGACCGAGGCCGTTCCCGGCATCGTGTATAAGAGCAACGAGGCGAACGCCTCGCTTGAGGCGGTTTCGATCCCGGCGTCGCTGAAAACGCTGCCCATTTATTTTTACTACTATTATATCCCCAGCCTGCAGCGGTACGAGGTATCTCCCGATAACGCGTATTTCAGCGAGACCGACGGCGTTCTGTTCAATAAGGACGGTTCGATCCTTGTGAGCTACCCCGGCTCTCACCCCGGAAATTATTACAAGGCCCCGGCGGCGGTACAGAGCTTCGGCAGATATTCTTTTACCGCAACCAGAACGCTGGAATATCTCGATCTTTCCGAAACGGCGTGCACGATCCTGACCGGAAACGTCATATCCTACGGCACGAAGCTGAAAAACGTGAACCTGCCCGCAGGGCTGACCAATCTGAATAACGGCACGTTTACGTCTCTGCCCGAAACGCTCGAAAAAATGTATTTCCCGGCAGGCTTCGTCAACTGCCCCAATAAATCCTTCTCCCTGAATTTCCCGCTGACCGTTACGTCCGCAGTGGAAAACGCGGGGCTCCGAAATCTTGCCGATACGCATATCACATACGAAGTGCTGAACGGCCACACCCACGCCTTCACCGAAACCGCGTTTGCGTCTCCCGCCACCTGCGCCGCGCCCGGGTATGAGATACGAACCTGCGTATGCGGCCAGTTTGAATACGCCGAAACCGCCGCGGGCGGGCAGCACGTAAAATCGAATCCGGTGGTGCATCCGGCCACCTGCACCGCCCCCGGCTACACCGAGTATACCTGTTCCCTGTGCGGCACGGTGTTTACCGCCGATGAAACGCCCCTTGCGGCGCACGATTGGCAATGGGTGACGGATGAACCCGCCTCCTGCGGCAGCGCGGGTGTACAGCATCGGGAATGCTCTGTCTGCCACGCCAGACAGGACGAAAATACCCCCATCGCGCCGAACGGCGAGCACAGCTATACCGCCAAAGTGGTAAACGACAACACGAGAAAGGAAAACGCTACCTGTACCCATAAAGCCGAATACTATTTTTCCTGCGCAACCTGCGGCGCGGTGGAGCGTGACGACAGCCACACCTTCACCGCCGGGGGAACGCTCGCGCATGCATGGGAATGGGTAACGGATACCCCCGCCACCTGCGGCAAGGCGGGCGTGAAGCATGAGGAATGCGGCGTCTGCCACGAAAAGCGCAGCCTGAATACCGAGATCCCCGCCACCGGCAGCCATCGCTGGAGCTGGGTGACCGATATCCCCGCCACCTGCGGCAAAGTGGGCGTGAAGCATGAGGAATGCGGCGTCTGCCACGAAAAGCGCAGCCTGAATACCGAGATCCCCGCCACCGGCAAACACAGCTGGAACGGCGGCGCGGTCACCACGCCCGCCTCCTGCACCGCGCAGGGCGTGAAGACCTTTACCTGCACCGTATGCGGCGCCGTAAGAACAGAAAGCATCGGCAAAACGGCGCATACGGACGCTGACGGCAACGGCTACTGCGACGCCTGCAATACCCAGCTGGACAGCGGCCTGTGCAAATACTGCCACCAGAAGCACACCGGCTTCTTCGGCAAGCTCACCGAGCTGTTCCACAACGTGCTGTATTTCTTCAAAAATCTGTTCAGTTAAAAATCAGTTTGTCGCTGAGCAAGTGACCAGTGGCCAGTGACCAGCAATCTGTGACCGAATCAGCCTGTCATAACCGATGCTGACCACTGACCACTGGCTGCTGGCCACTGGAATTTGTAGGGCGTCGAGCCCTACAAATTCCAATTTCATCAACAAAAAACCGGCCGCGCGTGCGCGGCCGGTGTCCGATTATTATGATTCAGTTTTTCAGCGAATGGATCGGCGCGGGAATGCGGCCGCCGCGGGAGATGAATTTGAGCGGGCTCGTCATGTTGATGTCCATAATGGGGGCGTAGCCCAGCAGGCCGCCGAAGCTGACGTTCTCGCCCGGGCCCTTGCCGTATACCGGGATCACACGCACGGCGGTGGTTTTGGTGTTCGCCACGCCGATGGCGGTCTCGTCCGCGATGATGCCCGAAATCACGGCTTCGTCGGTATCGCCCGGGATGGCGATCATATCCAGCCCCACCGAGCAGACCGCGGTCATGGCCTCTAACTTTTCCATTTTCAGGCAGCCCGCCTCAAGCGCGTGGATCATGCCTTCGTCTTCCGAAACCGGAATGAACGCGCCGGAAAGCCCGCCCACGTGGGAGGAGGCCATCACGCCGCCCTTTTTCACCGCGTCGTTGAGCATGGCCAGGGCTGCCGTGGTACCGAAGCAGCCGCAGCATTCCAGCCCCATCTCTTCGAGAATGCGGGCGACGCTGTCGCCGATGGCGGGTGTGGGGGCGAGGGAGAGATCCACAATGCCGAAGGGCACGCCCAGCCGGTTCGAGGCCTCGGTGGCCACGAGCTGGCCCACGCGGGTGATCTTGAAGGCGGTCTTCTTGATGATATCCGCAAGGGAAGAGAGATCGCAGTTTCCCGCGCGGCGGATGGCGCTCGCCACCACGCCGGGGCCCGAAACGCCCACGTTGATGGCGCATTCGTTCTCGCCTACGCCGTGGAACGCGCCCGCCATAAAGGGGTTATCCTGCGGCACGTTGGCAAACACCACCAGCTTTGCGCAGCCGATGGAATCGTTTTCGCGGGTGAGGAAAGCCGTGCGCTTGATCACGCGGCCCATCAGGTTCACCGCGTCCATGTTGGTGCCCGCCTTGGTGGAGGCCACGTTTACGCTGGAGCAAACCCGCTCGGTACACGCGAGCGCCTCGGGAATGGCCGCTATCAGCCGCTCGGCCCCCGTGGTGAAGCCCTTTTCCACCAGCGCCGAAAAGCCGCCGATGAAGTTGATACCCAGCGTATGCGCGGCTTTATCCAGCGTTTTGGCGATCTCTACGTAGGTCTCTTCGGTGTGTGCCCCGCCGATGAGCGAAACGGGCGTAACGGACACGCGCTTGTTTACGATGGGAATGCCGTATTCCTTTTCTATTTCCTCGCCGGTGCGCACCAGATGCTCGGCCCGCTGTGTGATGCGGTCGTAAATATGATCGCACAGGCGCTTTTTATCGTCGCTTACGCAGTCCAGCAGCGATATCCCCATGGTGATGGTGCGGATATCCAGATTTTCCTGCCGGATCATGTTTATGGTTTCCAGTATATCTGCAGTGTTGATCATGAAAAAACCTCTCAGATGTGATGCATCGTGTTGAAAATATCCTCGTGCATGGTGTGGATCTCCAGCCCCTTTTCTTTGCCGAGGGCGTTCAGCTCATCCACGAACTGCGAAAACGGCACGGTCAGCCGGTCGATCTCCGCCAGCATGATCATGGCAAAGTATTCCTGCAGCACGCTTTGGGTGATATCGATGATGTTCGCGCCCCGCTCGGCGCAGTAGGTGCTCACCCCGGCGATGATGCCCACGTTATCTTTACCGGTTACGCTGATCACAGCTTTCATAGCTATATTCCTCCGAGAAATCACATATTTTTATTATTTTACATAATTTTATCGTATTTTGCAATGAGCACGGCAAAATATATTGAAAAAAAATGAAAATAATTGTAGAATACGCTTGTAATCATTACGGGAGGGCCAAAAAATGCGCTGTTTTTCGTTTGCCGGCGGGCAGTTGCCGCTGGGGGAGAAGACCTATATCATGGGCATACTGAACGTAACGCCCGATTCATTTTATGACGGCGGGCGCTATTCTGACCCTGCCGCCGCGGTGGAAAAAGCCCTTTCTCTTGCCTGCGAGGGCGCGGATATTCTCGATCTGGGGGCTGTCTCCACCCGCCCCGGGGCGGAGCGGGCCGATGAAGCGACGGAGCTTATGCGTCTGAAAAACGTGCTGCCCGCCCTTCGCAGGCTTACCGATCTGCCGATCTCGGTGGATACCTACCGGCCCGGCGTGGCCCGTTTTTGCCTTGAAAACGGGGCGAACATCATAAACGACGTGAGCGGCGTATTCAGCCCTGCCATGGCGGAGGTGATCCGGGCCTACGGCGCAGGCTGGGTGGTGATGCACGCCGGCATGCCGGGCGCGCGCACCGAAACGGTGCTCTCTTACCCCGGGGGCGTGGTGAACCACGTGCGCTCCTTCTTTATTGAAACGGCAAAGGCCGCGGCGGCCTTCGGCATCCCCGCCGAAAACTTGTGCTTCGACCCCGGCTTCGGCTTTGCCAAAACCGAGGCGCAGAATTTAGAGCTGCTGAGCCTTTTGCCGCTGCTCAAAAACAGCGCGCCCCTGCTGGTGGGCCTTTCGCGCAAACGCTTCGCGCGGCTGTTGGCAAAGGGCGACGGGGACGCGGACGCGCTGCTCTCCACGCTCCTGCTGGACCGCACCGCCGCCGCGTGCGGCGCGGATATCCTGCGGGTGCACGACGTAAAGGCCCACAGGGCCATGTTAAACAATTCTTAATGGGTTGGCCGCTTTTTCCTTAAAGTATTCCGTGCTATAATGGGATCAAAAGGAGGAATAAGCATGAAAAAGATCGTTTCTCTGCTGCTTGTATTTCTGATCTGCGCGACGTCGCTTTCCGCCTGCGCCGGGGACGGATATATCAAGCGCTACGGCACGTCGGACTTATACGATAAGAGCGATATGGATTCCGCCGTGCGTACGATCATGCGCCGGTTCCACAGCTGGGAGGACGACTGCCGCATGATCGAGGTGGCCTACGCGGGCGACGAGGTCTCAAAAGAGAACCTGAGCTACTGCAATTCCCTTACAAATGGCGAGCCCTACGACGCTTGCATCGTGTTTGAAACCGCGTTCCGCACGCTGGACCGCACGCAAGGGCTGAACCCCAACGACTTTTATACCGGCTACCGCTGGTACCTCGCCCGCACGGGCAGTGGGCAGTGGAAGGTGGTCGCCTGCGGGTACGGATAAGCGCCATCGTTCGCCGTTCGCCGCTTGCAAAACGGACGTCAGATAATAAAAAAAGTGGGAGCGGTCACTGTGTGACCGCTCTCTGTCTTTATATTTTCTTTTTTGCTTTTCCGTATATGACCGCGAGCGCGGGGATTGCAGCAAGGGAGAGGGCGGCGCATACGCCGTGGATGATTCTGCAATCATTCATATCGTAAGACCGCTCGAGAATGCGCAGATCTGAATTTTCATTCAATGAAAACAGACAGAAATGCGGAACGCAGTAAACCGCGCATGCGACGGCGGCGAGCAGCAGCATGCGAAACAGCGCTTCTTTTTTTCTCAGTTTCAGCATTTCTTCGCCGCATGCGGCCTTTGCTTTGCGGAATTCTAAGATCGTGAGCACCGCTGTTACCGCGATGAACACGGCTGCTGCGATGCCGGAAAACAGAATCTCATAGGGCAGAAGGTCAATAAACCCATCGAGACCGCCCCATTTTACCTCGTAAACGGCGCAATCCATACAGAACAACAGATTGAGTACGGCAAGAAGCGCAGTGATATCAGATATCCAACGTTTCATGGAACGTCCTCCTTGTGAAATCAATAATCGGAGTTTATCGGGGAAATTTACGGTCATACCGTCCACGCCGCAGCCGAGGGCGTGCCGCATCAATGCCTCGTCCTTCACGCCCCATGCCCGCACGTTGAAGCCTTCTTCGTGCAGCTGCCGTACCAATTCCGGCGTGAGTACGGCAGCTTTGGGGCAGATCTGCTCCGCGCCGATGCGTTTGAGTTCGGCGATCACGCCTTCGTTCACCGTATCGGTGAGCAGCCCTACCCGCTGGTGCGGGCGCAGCGCTTTCACGTTGCTTAGGTATTCCATCGAAAAAGAAGTAATGAAGCACCGCTCGGTAAGGCCATAGGCGGCGATGGCCTTCAGCACGTCTGCTTCTATATTTTCGGCCTTGAGCTCCAACGCCAGTGTGGTTTCTGTATTCTTGGCAAATGCCAGAAACATTTGCAGTGTTGGCACGGTATCGGTTATTGCGCCGTCGGGCGAGGGGATGGGGTAGTTCAGCAGCTCCGCATAGGTCAGATCCGCGATCTTTCTGTCTGTTCCCGTCAGGCGCAGCAGGCTTTCGTCGTGAAACAGGACCAAAACGCCGTCCTTCGTGCGGCGGATATCCGTTTCTATGCCGTTGGCGCCGAGGGCAAGCCCCAGCCGGAAGGCGGCCATCGTGTTTTCGGGCGCGTAGGCGCCGGCGCCCCTGTGGGCGTAGTTACAGAATTCATCCATCTTTCTGAACCTTGTACGGGATCAGTGATACCGGAAATGCCCCGAGAGCCATTCCTCCAATGAATGCTTTTTTCATAAAAAAACCTCCTGTTCGGCCGTAGGAAAGGCACCGTTTCAAGCCTGTGCCGGGTTCGCTGCAGCCTGTACTTCATTATATTATTTTCAAAAGATCCCAAAACGGAAGCGTTTTGGGATCTGACCGGGATCAGGGGACGATGGGCGCCTTTGCGGTTCCGAACGGCGCGGAACATCAGAAACCGTAGAATTGCATGCGCAGCTTTGCCGCGTCGGTGAGGCCGATCGCGATCCGCAGGATGTAGCGCGCGTCGCCTGTATCGACCTTGCCGGTGTTCGTTACGTCGCCCGCAACCTTCTGAAGGTCGGTGAGGGGCTCCAAAGAAACGGCGGTGCGCAGCGCGATACGGGCGTCCGGCGTGGTTATTTCGCCGTCGCCGTCAAGATCGCCGTAAACGGGAGAGGGGATCTTCTCGGTGCGCTTATAGCCGCAAACCGTGCAGGTATATTGCAGAACGCCGGTTTGCTTCAGCGTTGCTTTTTTCGTGACCTCGGCGGGCCCGAACCGATGGCCGGCGCCTGCCGCGATCAGCTCGGTGCGGATGGTTTTCCCGCAAACGGCGCAGGCGGTAGTGCGCTTGCCGTCTTCGGTGCAGGTGGATATCGTATCGGCGGTTTCGCCCGCGGTATGCCGGGCAAAGGGAAGCACGGTTTGCGAGAGCACCTTATCGCAGTCCGTGCAGGTGACGGTGACGAGACCTTCGTTTTTGCAGGTGGCGGCCTTCGTTTTCGTTTCGGTATGTTCATGCTCCTCGCTGCCGTAGGAATAGGCCGCGGACAATATCTTTTTGCACACGGTGCAGAAGGTGATCATCGTGCCGCCCGATTCTTCGTAAGAGGGCAGATATACTTCGGCGTAGTTGCGTTCATTTTCGCCGTGCAGCGAGGTGAGAAGCTTATCGGTTACGGTATCTCCGATGCTGAGCGGGGTTTTCGAGAGCTGAATATAGTGCCGGCTTTCGCTGTGAGAGCGTTCGAGCGCCTCGCTGATCAGGGTGACGCCGCAATCGGTGCATTTTACCTCCCGTTTGCCCTCCTGGGCGCAGGTGGGGGCTTTGGTGATCTGCCATTCCCCGGGCGTGTGCTCGCCGAAGCTGCCGGTGATGCCGTTCCTTGTGATCAGGGCGGGCAGATCCGTATACACGTAGTTCAGGTCGATGCTGCCTGAATACCCCGAAACGCTGCCGCTGTCGGTATATTGCCACATATCGTAATGCCCGGTGTAGCCGCATTTGGATACGCCGTAGTGCGCGATCCATACCGCTTTGTTCGCAAACGCGGAGGGTTCAAGCAGATTTTCGGCAAAATACTTGTTGCAGTAGACGCCGGGGTAGTACCCGCCCTTCTCCACCTCGTCGCAGAAGGCGTTCACAACGGCAGTGCAGGCTGCTTTTCCGGCCCGCTCGTGGCTGTAATCCTCGGGCGCGTGGTCTTCGATATCGATGAAAACGGGCATATCCAGCACGCAGCCGTTTTCTTTCAGAATGTCCATGGTCAGCCGCGCTTCCTCCCGGGCCTGCTCGGCGGTCATGGCGTAGCTGTAAAAATATACGCCGATATGCATTCCCGCCGCGGCGGCGTTCCGATAATGGGTAACAAAGGCGGTATCGCGGTAAAGCTGCCTTGCGTAGCCGTAGCCGCGGCCTGCCGCGCGGATGATCACCGCCTCCACGCCGGAGGCCTTCAAAAGCGACCAGTCGATGGCGGAGGGATTGTTCCACTGCGAGATATCCGCCGCGAGGAAGAGCGCGTCCTTCGGCATGGCAATGGGAGAGCCCTCGGCGGTATCCAGCCCCCGCTGGAAGGTGCTGTAATCCAGATTCATCCAGCCGGAAACGCCGCCATAGGTCACGTACCCCCACTCGCCTTTGATCTTTGTGACCGTGATCACGACCCCGCCGGGGATCAGCGTGAGAATGTGATCTTCAGTGCTCGGCCCGCTGCGCAGGTTCATGGAGGCGTTCAGCTTATAGTAGCCCACCCGGTTGCCATATAAGGGGGAGGCAAAGCCCACGATCTTCAGCGTGCTTTCGGGGTAGGAGACAAGCGTAACACGGTTGGAGTAGTTGCCCTCGATGGTGGTGATCGTGCCGCCGGTATAGGAGATCACTATGCCGACGTGCGTGATATCGTTCGTTTTATTGGAAGCGGACATGAAAGCGATATCGCCCGCCTTCGGCGCATAGGAGCCTCCGTGGCCGTAGGAGACGTAGTAGCGGTTTTTGGCGGAAAAGAAATCCTTCAGCCCGTTGCTGGAGGCGTTTTTCGGGATCACGGACGTGCCGATGCCGGCCTGATTCGCGCACCACACGATAAAGGCCGCGCACCAGTCGATGTAGGGCGAGCCGCAGTATTCGCCGTATTTCGTGTAGCCGTTGGACGCTTCCGTATAGCCGAGCTGCGTTTTTGCCACGCCCGCAAGATCGAGCGCCTGATCGCCCGTATTTTTATATGTATTTTCATACGCCGCAAGCGCCGCGGTTTGGAAGCATGAAAAAAGGATCGCTGCCAGGCTGAGAACGGCCAGCGCTTTTTTCAGTCTTTCCGTGAACATGAGGAAACCTCCGATAACGCAAGAATTTATTACAAGTTTGTAATATTTCATTCCATCGTTATTATACAACAATTTAATAATAATAAAAAGAGAAATTTTGTGGTATTTTGTAAAAACGCAAATTCTTGTGCGTATTTTATAAAAAAAATCGGCAGAATTGTAGGTTCTGCCGAAAAATTTGTTCACATTTCTTCGATTTTTTGCATGAGCGCGTCGAAAAGCGCGTCCTCGGGCACCTTTTTGAGTATTTTGCCCTTGGCGAACAGCAGCCCTTCGCCGTTGCCTCCGGCAATGCCGATATCGGCGTGGGCGGCTTCGCCCGGGCCGTTCACGGCGCAGCCCATCACCGCCACGGTGATGTTCTTATCGCAGCCGCGCAGGGCCTCCTCCACACGGCCTGCAAGGCCGATCAGGTCGATCTTCGTTCTGCCGCAGGTGGGGCAGGAGATCAGGTTCACGCCGTGCTGCCTTACGCCGACGGCCTTCAGGATATCGTAGGCGGCGTACACCTCTTTTACCGGGTCCGCCGTAAGGGACACGCGCACCGTATCGCCGATGCCGTCCATGAGCAGGCTGCCGATGCCGGCGGCGGATTTGAGCATGCCCATGCGCTCGGTGCCCGCCTCGGTAATGCCGATATGCAGCGGATAATCGGTTTTTTGCGCCATCAGGCGGTAGGCCGCCACGGCGGTTTGCACCGAAGAGGATTTGAGCGAGATCACGATATCGTCAAAATCGAATTTGTTCAGCAGGCCCACGTGGTACAGGGCGCTTTCCACCAGCGCCTCGGCGGTGGGCGCGCCGTATTTCGCCAAGATCTCTTTCTCTACCGAGCCGGAGTTCACGCCGATGCGGATGGGCAGCCCCCGCTGCCTGCAGGCGTCCGCCACGGCCTTCACGCGGTCGTCCCCGCCGATGTTGCCGGGGTTGATGCGGATCTTATCCGCCCCCGCCGCCGCTGCCTCCAGCGCCATTCTGTAATCAAAATGGATATCCGCCACGATGGGCGCTGAAACGGCCTCCTTGAGCGCCGCCACGGTTTTTACGGCCGCCATATCCGGCACCGTGGCGCGGATGATCTCGCACCCCGCCGCTTCGAGCGCCTTTGCCTGCCGCACCGAGGCTTCGATATCGCCCGCGGGCGTGTTCAGCATGGATTGCACCGATACCTTCGCGCCGCCGCCGATGCGGACGGAACCGGCCTTTACCTGTTTTTTACTTGCCATAATACACCCAAAAAGCCCGGAAGCCCGGGCCCTTTCTCTATTTTTTGATCAGATTCACTATATCGTTGAAGGTGATGAGGATCATGAGGCCGATCAGCAGAACGAAGCCCGCCGCGTGCACCCACGCCTCGAATTTCTTCGGCACGGGCTTGCGCACGATCATTTCGATCAGTATGAACAGCAGCCTGCCGCCGTCCAGCGCCGGCAGGGGAAGCAGGTTCACGATGCCGATATTCACGGTGATGAACGCCAGAATGAAAATGATCATCGAGTAGTTCGCGCCCTTGACCGCGTCGCTGGCGGTTTCGGCCACGATCCCGATGGTGCCCACGGGGCCCGAAAGCTCGTTGAGCCCGTATTTGCCCCGGATCATATCGATCAGGCTCAGCCACACCAGCTTCGTCATGCTCGCCGTTTCGCTCACCGCGCCGGGCAGAAGGTTCAGCACCGTGGTTTTCCGATATCCGACCACGAAATCGCAGTAGCCCTCCTCGGCGGAGTAGCTCACGGGCAGATCGGTGAGCGTGAGCTTTTTGCCGTCGCGCTTGAGTACGATATCAAATACGCCGTCCTCATCGCGGTAGAGGTCGTAATACAGGTCGCGGGCGGAAACCACCCGCGTGTTGTTGATGCGCAATATCACGTCCCCGGCGCGAACGCCGTTTTCTTCGCTGAGCATGGCGGCGGAAACGTCGCTCACGGTGCGGGAGGGCATCTCTTTATCGGCGCCCAGCATCACGCACACCAGAAGCAGGCCGAGCAGGATATTCACGGTGGCGCCGGCCGCGACCACGATAAAGCGCTTCCACGCCTTTTGATTGTTGAAGGCGCGGGGATTATCGGAGGCCTCGTCCTCACCCTCCATGGCCACGTAGCCGCCGATGGGAAAGAGCCGCCACGCGTAGAGCGTTTCGCCCTTTTTCTTTTTGAGAATAGCGGGGCCCATGCCGATGGAATACTCGTTTACCTGGATCTTGAACAGCTTCGCCGTGAGAAAATGGCCGAATTCGTGCAGCGCGATGATCACGCCGAAGAAAAGGATGGCGAACAGGATGGGCCATACCTTTCCCCATACGGCGGCCGCCGTTACGCTTAAAGTTTGAATCAGCAAAAAATACACCTCTTTGGTTTAATCGCGCAGGGCGTCGATCACGCGCGCCCTGGCGGCTTTATCGGTATCGTAAACGTCCGCCAGCGTAAAATCGGGCTTTTCGGGCGTGATCTCAAACGCGGTGCGGATCAGCTCCCCGAGCTGCAAAAAGCCGATCTTCCCTTCGCGGAACAGGCGGTTCGCTTCCTCGTTGGCGGAATTTACCGCCGCAGGGAACAGCCCGCCGCGCGTGACGGCCTCGCGGCAGATGCCGAGGCAGTCGAAGGTTTCGTAATCGGGCTTATAGAAGGTGAGCGTGCCCACGTCGGTAAGGCTCAGCTCTTTCACGGGGGAGGGGTAGCGCTCGGGGTAGGTGAGCGCGTACTGAATGGGAATGCGCATATCGGAAACGCCGAGCTGCGCCAATACGGAATGATCGTTGAATTCTATGAGAGAGTGGATGATGCTCTCGCGGTGCACCACGATATCGATCTGCGCCGGCGTAACGCCGAAGAGGAAATGCGCCTCGATGAGCTCCAGCCCCTTATTGAACATGCTGGCGGAATCAATGGTGATCTTTGCGCCCATGGCCCAGGTGGGGTGCTTGAGCGCATCCGCCGCCGTTACGTTTTTCAGTTCTTCCCGGGTTTTGCCGAAGAAGGGCCCGCCGGAGGCGGTAAGGATCAGTTTTTTCAGCGCTTTGTTGGGGGGGCTCGCCTGCAGGCACTGAAAGATGGCCGAATGCTCGCTGTCCACTGGCAGCAGCTTTACGCCCGCCTTCTTTACGGCGTCCAGCACCAGCGGCCCGCCTGCCACGATGGCCTCTTTGTTTGCGAGGGCCAGATCCTTTTTCGCGTTCACCGCGGCGAGCGCTGGCTTCAAGCCCGCAAGGCCCACAATGGCGTCGATCACGGTATCGGCCCCGTCCATGGCGGCGCATTCGCAAACGCCTTCCTCGCCCGAAAGCACCTTCGTGCCCGTATCGGCCACGCGGGTCTTCAGGTCCTTCGCCGCCGCCGCATCCGAGAGGGCGGCCGCAAGGGGGCGGAATTTTCGGATCTGCGCTTCGATGGCTTCAACGCTGCTGTTGGCGGTGATCGCCGTTACGCCGAAGCCCGCTTTTTCGGCCACGTCAAGGCTCTGCACGCCGATGGAGCCGGTGGAGCCCAGCACGGTAATATTTTTTTTCACTTGTTATCCTCCGATGATCATTGCGGTAACAACGATCTCCGCGTAAAGGGCGGCGAATACGAATACGGACGAATCGAACCGGTCCATGGCGCCGCCGTGGCCGGGCAGGATATTGCCGAAGTCCTTTACGCCGCTGTGGCGCTTGATGGTGGATGCGGCCAGATCGCCGAACATGCTGATCACCGACAGCGCAAGGGCCGAAACGACGACCCATACGATATTAATATGCGCCGAGAGATTGAATTTAGTCTTAAAAACGTACCAGAGCAGCGCGCATACCAGCGCGTTGCCGAGCACGCCGCCGATGGCGCCCTCCACCGTTTTGTTGGGGCTGATGGCGGGGGCAAGCTTGTGTTTACCCAGCGCCTTGCCCGCGAACAGGGCAAAGCCGTCGGTCATCCACGAGCAGAAGAAGGCGAAAATAATGAAGAAAATACCGTCGTTCTTTGAAAACAGCGCGGGCCATTCTACGTAAACGTCGCGGAACAGCACCACGCACGAGAGCGCCGCCGGGATCATCAGCGCGCTGAACAGGCCGCATACCACCTGCTCGAAGCGCAGGCGCTTATGGTCCAGCACCATGAAGATGAGCGAGAGGAGCACCAGCCCCGTGAGCACGGGGAACATGGGGAGCGTGAACTTTGAGCGGTAATCGGCATAGATCACCACGCCCGCGCCCGCCAGCTCGCACAGCGCGAAGAACGGGATATTCTTCACGCCGAACACCTTCAGCATTTCGTAAACGCAGATGCCTGCCACGGCGGCCATGATGATCGCGTAGGCGGGGGTGTAAGCCGTAAACATCCAGCCTACGGCTATGCTTACGCCCACAAGGGCGGTAAGTAATCTCTTTTTCATAACAATCAATCGGGCTTGCGCCCGTTCCTTTTTACAGTATCAGATCCCGCCGAATCTGCGGTTCCGTTTTTCGTAGGCCTTCAGCGCCTCGTCGAAATGCCGCTCGGTGAAATCCGGCCAGAGAACGTCCGAATACCAGAATTCCGCGTATGCGGACTGCCACAGCAGGAAATTGGAGATGCGCTGCTCGCCGCTGGGGCGGATCATCAGGTCCACCGGCGGCTGTTCGCCCGTGTAGAGCCTCGCCTCGATGGTCTCTTTTGTGATATCCTCGGGCCGGAGCAGCCCGGCCTTCACGTCGGCGGCAATGCTTTGCACGGCGTGCGTGATCTCCTGCTGCCCGCCGTAATTGATCGCAATATTCAGATTCACCTTGTCCATGTCGGCGGTAAGGCCCTCAAGCGTATCCATGAGGCCGCAAAGCTCTTTGGAAATACCGTTCCTATCGCCGATGAAGCGCAGGCGGATGCCCTTGGCGCGGTTTTCCTCCAGCCGGTCGTAGGCTTCGTTCAGGTAATCGCCGAACAGGTGCATGATGGCTGCAACCTCTTGTTGGGGCCGCGCCCAGTTTTCGGTGGAGAAGGCGTAGAAGGTGATGTGCTTGATACCCAGATCGCCCGCGTATTCGCCGATACGCCGAAAGGTTTTCGCGCCTTCAATATGCCCTTCGCTGCGCGAAAGGCCGCGCTGCTTCGCCCACCGGCCGTTGCCGTCCATGATCACGGCCACGTGGCGGGGAAGTACGGTAAAATCACTGCCGGTCATCAGATCGCCATGATCTCCTCTTCTTTTTTCTCGGCGACGCCGTCCACCTGCCTTATGAAGTCGTCGGTGACCTTCTGCACTTCCTTTTCGGCGTCGGAAAGGTCGTCCTCGGTGAGATCGCCGGCCTTCTTCATGGCCTTCAGCTTTTCAATGGCCTCGCGGCGGATGTTGCGGATGGCCACCTTCGCGCCTTCGGCAAGGTTCTTTACGTCCTTGGTGAGCGTCTTTCTTCTCTCCTCGGTAAGGGGCGGGAAGGTGAGGCGGATCACGGTGCCGTCGTTCTGGGGGTTGATGCCGAGATCGGAGGCCTGAATGGCTTTTTCGATCAGCTTCAGGGCGGATTTATCCCAGGGCTGGATCACCAGCGTGCGGGCCTCGGTGACAGATACGGCAGCCATCTGGTTGATGGGCGTGGGGGTGCCCCAGTAATCCACGCGGATGGGATCGAGCACGGCGGCGTTGGCGCGGCCGGCGCGGATGGAATTATACTCGGAGTTGAGGGCCGAGATGGTTTTTTTCATTTTTTCTTTTGCCGCAGCAATAACAGTATCCATTGTGTTACCTCCGTTATATCAATATTTACATACTGTGCCTATATTTTCACCGAGAACGGCTCTTTTGATGTTCCCGGGTGAATTCAGATTGAATACGAGCATGGGCATGTGGCTGTTGAGCGCCAGCGCCGCCGCCGTGTTATCCATGACCTTGAGCTGCTTATCGAGGATCTCTTCAAAGGTGATCTCGTCGTATTTCACCGCGTCGGGGTGCTTGGCAGGGTCTTTATCGTAAACGCCGTCCACGTTGGTGGCCTTGAAGTATATATCGCAGCCCAGCTCCGCCGCGCGCAGGGCCGCGCCGGAATCGGTGCTGAAGAAGGGGTTGCCGGTGCCGCACGAGAACACGACGATATTGCCCTCGTTCAGAAGGCGGTCCGCCTCGAATTTGTTGAAGGATCTGCCGATGCGCTGGATATCGAGCGCGTTCATCACCTCGGCCTTCGCGCCAAGAGAGATCAGCGTATCCTGCACGGCCAAGGCGTTGATCACCGTGGCGAGCATGCCCATCTGATCGGCGCGGGTGCGGTCCATATTGCCGCCGGTGCGGCCGCGCCAGATGTTGCCGCCGCCCACTACGAGGCCGATCTCAACGCCGAGGTCGGCGCATTCCTTGATCTCGCCGCAGATTTCGGCAACTTTGTCAAAATCGAAGCCGAAGCCCTTTTCCCCGGCGAGCACCTCGCCGCTGATCTTCAGCAGGATCCGCTTATAAACAGGTTCCATTTCTTATACACTCCCCAATAAATGGTTATTCAAAAATTATTCTACTCTATTTTCGCCGTTCTGTAAAGACAAAATTACAAAACCGCAAAACATTTTTCTTTTGCTTGACGCATTGCCCCTTCTCTGCTATAATCATTGCTTAAAGGGGGAACCGCCATGATTTCTTTTGACGAGATCAAAACGATCTCCGCGCAGTTCGCGCTTTCCGGCGAGGTCGTTTCTTTTACGCCCATTGAAGAGGGCAATATCAACGGCACCTATAAGATCACCTGCGCCGACGGCGCTGATTACCTGCTGCAGAACGTGAACACCGCGGTGTTCCGCAATACCGATATTCTGATGCGCAACGTGGACGCGGTGTGCACCTTCCTCGGCGAAAAGCTCAAGCACAGCGACTGCGGCATGATCTCGCTCTACTGCTATCCGTGCAGGGCGGGCGGCAAATATCACGTGGACCCGCTCGGGCGCGTATGGCGCGTATATAACTACGTGGGCAATTCCGTTTGTTACAGCATCCTTACCTCGCCCGAGCTGTTTTATAAAACCGGGCGGGCCTTCGGCACGTTCCAGAACCTGCTGGCCGATTTTCCCATCGAGGCGCTGGGCGATACCATACCCGATTTCCATAATACCGCGAAGCGGTACGAAAACCTGCTGAAGAGCGCCGAAAGGGACGTGAAGGGGCGGCTTGCCTCCTGCATGCCCGAATTTGAATTCGCAAGGGCCCGCGCCGAGGATACCCGCGTGCTCACCGATCTGCTGGCGGCGGGCAGGCTGCCGCTGCGCGTGACCCACAACGATACCAAGATCAACAATATCCTGTTCGACGCCGATACGCTGGAGCCCAAGTGCGTGGTGGATCTCGATACGGTGATGCCCGGGCTTTCGCTTTACGATTTCGGCGACGCGATCCGCTCCGGCGCCGCCACCGCCGCCGAGGACGAGACCGACCTTGCGAAAATGAGCATGAGCCTGGAGCTTTACGAGGCGTATACCAAGGGGTACCTGAGCACGGCGGGGGAGAGCCTGACCGACCTTGAGCGCGAATACCTGCCCTTTTCGGCAAAGCTGCTCACGCTGGAGTGCGGCATCCGCTTTTTAACGGACTATTTGGACGGCGACGTTTACTTCAAAACCAAACGCCCCGACCATAACCTGATCCGCTGCCGCACGCAGTTTAAATTGGTGGAGGATATCGAAAGCAAGCTCGACCGTATGAAGGAGATCGCGCGCGGATAAAACGCGTGCCTTCGGCAGATCGATCACGGGAACAGTAAAAGACCGCATTTCACCTGAACGTTGAATGCGGTCTTTTTTTGATATTTCTAAATCCTTCAGTCGCCCTTTGCGTTTCGATCGTCGGGCTGCGGCGCTGCGGTGGAGTAGACCCAGTTCAGCCGCCCGTAGGGCGCGCTGTCGCCCTGCGTGTAGAAGGAGTAGATATCGTCCGGGTCGCAGTTGTCCGCCCATTTGAAGCAGAATGCGCCGTTTGGTTCAACGCCCAGAAGGGACCGTTCCACCGAGAGCATCAGCCTGTTGCCCTCAAAGCGGATCTCCGCCTGCCCTACGGCTCTACCGCTCCAACCAGAAGAAGAACTATCTGGCAGCGCAGATCCTGGAGAACACGATGCCCCCGATCAAAGAGCAGATCAATGCGCAGATCGATGAGAAGATCGTGGCGGCCCTCGGCGGGGAGCTGAAGGCCGTGCCCGGCAAGCTGGGCGAACTGGAGGACGGC
>CAMVBR010000013.1 GCA_947165755.1 uncultured Clostridia bacterium | reverse complement strand
CGGCGAACGGCGAACAGCAAACGGCGCAAATTTCAGTTTAGCGCTGTGCGCTAAATTGAAATATGATTTTTCTCATTCCCTGAAAATTATTCTTGCCCGAAGTCAATTAATATAGTATAATAAACAGAAACGGGAAGCCGCGCGCAAAAACACGCCCGCAGCTTCGCAACAAACACACAAATCAAAAAACACAACACACAACACATTTCCGGGGAGGCAGCGTATGAACTACATCGGTATTGATCTCGGCACGTCGGCGGTCAAGCTTTTGCTTGTGGACGGCGCCGGACAGGTGAAAAAAACGGTCACGGAGGAATATCCTTTGTATTTTCCGCAGCCGGGCTGGAGCGAACAGAACCCGGAGGACTGGTGGAACGCCGTTTGCGTGGGCGTGAAAAAGCTGCTGGCCGGGGAGGACGCCGCCGCCGTGGCGGGCATCGGCTGCGCCGGGCAGATGCACGGCCTTGTGGCGCTGGACGCGCAGGATCGGGTGATCCGCCCCGCGATCCTATGGAACGACGGGCGCACCGGCGAAGAGGTGGATTACCTCAACAATGAGATCGGCAAAGCAGTGCTCTCGGCGCGCACGGCCAATATCGCATTTGCGGGCTTCACCGCGCCCAAAATTCTGTGGATGCGCCATCACGAGCCCGAAAACTTCGCCCGCATCAGGAAGATCATGCTGCCGAAGGACTATATCAACTACCTGCTCACCGGCGTGCACAGCTGCGATTATTCCGACGCTTCGGGCATGCTGCTGCTGGACGTGGAGCACAAGCGCTGGTCCGCCGAAATGCTGGAGGTCTGCGGCATTGCCGAAGACGTGATGCCCGCGCTTTACGAGAGCTGGCAGGTGACGGGTACGCTGTGTCCCGAAGCCGCCGCCGCGCTGGGGCTGCCCGAAACCGTGAAGGTGGTTGCCGGGGCGGGGGATAACGCCGCGGCCGCCGTGGGCACCGGCACGGTGAACGACGGGGACTGCAATATTTCCGTAGGCACCTCGGGTACCGTGTTCATCGCCGCCGACAATTTCCGGGTGGATCCCTTCAACGCGCTGCACGCCTTCGCTCACGCGGGCGGCGGCTACCACCTGATGGGGTGTATGCTGAGCGCCGCCTCGTGCAATAAGTGGTTCTCGGATGAGATTTTGCGCGATAAGGACTATGCCGCCCTGCAGGCGGAGATCGATCCCGCGCTGCTCGGCAAAAACCGGGTGTTTTTCCTGCCGTATCTGATGGGGGAGCGTTCCCCGGTGAACGATACGGCCGCCCGCGGCGTATTCATGGGCATGTCGATGGATACCACCCGCGCCGAAATGCTGCTGGCCGTGCTGGAGGGCGTGGCCTTCGGCCTCAGGGACAGCGTGGAGGTGGCCCGCGCGCTGGGGCTGGAGATCAGCGTGAGCCGACTTTGCGGCGGCGGGGCGAAGAGCCCGCTGTGGCAGAAGATCCTTGCCAACGCCATCAGCGTGGAGCTCTCGCTGCCCGCGGCGGAGGAGGGCCCCGGCTACGGCGGCGCCATGCTGGCCATGGTGGGCTGCGGCGCGTATGAGAACGTTTCGGCCTGCGCCGCCGCGCTGGTGCGCGAAAAGGGCCGCGTTGCCGTAGATCCCGCCCTGAAAGCCGCCTACGACGAAAAATACCGTATCTATAAGCGGATCTATCCGTCGCTGAAGGAACTGTTTCACGCAATGTGAGGCAAATATATAATGTATTTTATTTTTACCATTATATAAAAGGGGAGTGCCGTATGAAAAAACCGCTGATCGCCGTTTGTATGCTGCTGCCGTTCGTGTTCGGCGGCTGCTCCCTGTTCGGCACGGACGTGGAGACCACCGCTTCGCAGGGGGATTACAGCTACGTGTATACCCCCGATACCACCGCGGCCCCGGCCGCCGTGACCGAGGAGCCCGCGTCGCTGCCGGAAGAAACCACCCTTGCGCCCGAAACGGCTGCGCCCGAGACCGTGAGCGTTGCGCCCACCCTGCCGCTGCCCACCGAGGGCGGCAGCGCCGCGCCGACTGTAACGGAACCGACGACCGAAGCCGCCCCCGCGCCGACCGAGCCCTCGCTGCCGGCCACCACCGCGGCCGGGGAGGTGGATCTCAGCATCACCCTGCCCGAGGCCAACGGTACAATGGAGGTCAGCCGCGATCCCGCAAACCCGTTCATCCGTGCCGTGACCGACAGCCGCGGCATTGACCCCTCTCTGCTGGCAGCAGTTTACGCCGTGCCGGAAAGCGGGCAGAATTACGTATTTGAGTTCAAGACCGCCTCGGCCCGCACCGCAGAGAACCTCAGGCGCGTGTATCTGCTGAACGCGGACGGCGGCATTCTGAGCGTGGCGGCGGCCAACGGCGCGGAAAAAGAGAATCTTTCCTCTACCGAAAACTGGTTTTGCATGAACGTACTCATCAAAAATATGGTGTTTCCCGCCGTGAAAGATCGGATGTAGAAAATTTTTACGAATATTTGTGTAAAATTACAAATTTTTATAAAAAAACTATTGCAATTTCCCTTTTGATATGATATTATACCACAGTGCGCGAGTGAAGGGGCGTAGTATGCCCGTTTATCTCCGTGCTGATATGCGATGATGCGGGAGGTGACTGCGCTTTGACGCAGATAATTTCCGCGGAGTATGTCCGAATTTCAATCCGGGCGATCAATTGAAGTTGTACCGCAGCGAAAAGCGAACCTTAACCGCTTTGCGCGTATTTATGCGGCGCAGCGGTAAATCATGCTGTTGTTTACCTGTCCGGAGCATCTTGCGGGTTCCGGACAATAAAAAACAGAAGGCGCGAATAACCCGGCGCCGTGTGATTTTTTATTCAGCCCGCCCACCAAATCAAAGGAGGCAACACAAATGGCAGTTAAGGAAAAAATCAGAATCAGACTGAAGGGTTACGACCACACGCTTGTGGACAAAGCCGCTGAAAGAATCGTTGAAACCGCGAAGCGCACCGGCGCTCAGGTTTCCGGACCGGTACCGCTCCCCACCGAAAAAGAGATCGTTACCATTCTTCGTGCCGTTCATAAGTACAAGGATTCCCGCGAACAGTTTGAGCAGAGAACGCACAAAAGATTGATCGACATCATCCGTCCGTCCGGCAAGACCGCCGAGGCCCTCACGAACCTCGAGCTGCCCGCAGGCGTGGATATCGAGATCAAGATGATGTGATCCCGACCGGGGTTCCGGTCACAGGTCAAGTCGGTGAAAGGCCGACCAATAATCTGAAAAAAGGAGAAAAAAAGAAATGCAGAAAGGTCTTATCGGTAAGAAGATCGGCATGACCCAGCTCTTTGACGACAACGGCAATTTCATTCCCGTAACCGTGATCGAGGCTGGCCCCTGCGCGGTCGTACTCAAGAAGACGCAGGAAACGGACGGCTACGAGGCCGTTCAGCTCGGTTTCGGCGACGTTAAGCCGAACCGTGTCAACAAGCCCATGAAGGGGCATTTCGCAAAGCACGACGTCGCTCCCAAGAAGGTCCTCAGAGAGTTTAAATTCGCTGATACCGCTTCCATGACCGAAGGCGACATCGTAAAGGCTGACGTATTCGCCGCAGGCGACAAAGTGGACGTCAGCGGCACGAGCAAGGGCAAGGGTTACGCCGGCGCCATCAAGAGATGGAATTTCGGCCGCTTAAAGGAAACCCACGGTTCCGGCCCCGTGGCCCGTCACCAGGGCTCCATGGGCGCGTGCTCCGACCCCAGCCGTGTTTTCAAGGGCAAAAAGATGCCCGGCCATCTCGGCAGTGAGAAGGTCACCGTTCAGAATCTCGAAGTCGTGAAAGTCGACGCGGAGAACAATCTGATCGCCGTAAAGGGCGCCATCCCCGGCGCGAAGGGCGGTTACGTTGTGATCACCGACGCCGTGAAGCAAGCATAAGGAGGAAATGAATCATGCCTAAAACTGATATTCTCAACATGAAGGGCGAAAAGGTTTCCGAGCTTGAGCTTGCCGAAAGCGTTTTCGCGATCGAGCCGAATATGTCGGCCATGCATATCGCAGTTGTGAATTACCTCGCCAATCAGCGTCAGGGCACGCAGTCCACGAAGACCAGAAGCGAGGTCAGCGGCGGCGGCAAAAAGCCGTGGCGCCAGAAGGGCACCGGCCGCGCCCGTCAGGGTTCCACCAGATCCCCCCAGTGGTATCACGGCGGTATCGCTCTCGGCCCCAAGCCCCGCAGCTACAGATTCACCATCAACAAGAAGGTCAAGGCCCTGGCTATGAAGAGCGCGCTCTCCAGCAAGGTCGCCGCGAACGAGCTGCTCGTTCTCGACGAGATCAAGCTTGACGCCATCAAAACGAAAGAGATCGTTAAGATGCTGTCCGCTCTCTCCGCCGCCAAGAAGACCCTGATCGTCGTTCCCGAGAAGGACGAGATCATCTACCGCAGCGCGCGCAACATCGAGGGCGTTAAGGTCGCTCCCGTGAACGCCATCTGCGTTTACGACATCCTGAACGCCGATACCATGATCGTTGCCAAGGACGCCGTGAGCAAAATTGAGGAGGTATATGCATAATGGCTAAGTTTGCACAGGATATTATCCTCAAGCCGGTAGTCACCGAAGAAAGCATGCTCGGCACCGCTATGAAGAAGTACACCTTCATCGTGGCGAAGGACGCCGGCAAGATCGAGATCGCGAAGGCCTGCGAAGAGCTCTTCGACGTGAAGGTCCTCAAGGTGAACACCATGAACGTACGCGGTCATCTTCGCCGCTACGGCCGCTTCGAGGGCTACAAGCCTTCCTATAAGAAAGCGGTTGTTACTCTTACCGAAGATTCCAAAACCATCGAGTTCTTTGACGGTATGTTCTAATCAGACTCCGTAGGCCTGAAAGCGACGTATGGCTGAAGCCGGCCGCTAAGCTTTGAGGCAGGAACGCAAAAATTTCAATGAAATGAAAGGTGTGCGAAAATAATGGCTATTAAAGTCTATAAGCCGACAACGAACGGTCGCCGTAACATGTCGACTACAGATTATTCATCACTGTCAAAGGTCGCTCCCTGCAGAAGCCTTCTTGAGCCCCTCAAGAAAACCGCAGGCAGAAACAGCTATGGCAGAATCACCGTCCGCCATCACGGCGGCGGCAACCGCAAAAAATACCGCGTGATCGATTTCAAGCGTCAGAAGCTGAACGTGGCTGCTGAAGTGCTTACCATCGAATACGATCCCAACCGCTCCGCGTTTATCGCCCTTATCCAGTATGAAGACGGCGAAAAGAGCTACATCCTTGCTCCCGCCGGCCTGCAGGTAGGCGATAAGGTGATCGCCGGCGAGGCCGCCGATATCAAGGTGGGCAACGCCCTTCCGCTGAACAGCATCCCCACCGGTACCTTCATCCACAACGTAGAGCTCTATCCCGGCAGAGGCGGCCAGCTGGCCCGCGCAGCCGGCAACGCCGCGCAGCTGATGGCGAAGGAAGGCAAATACGCCCTGCTCCGTCTTCCCTCCGGCGAGCTGAGAAACGTTCCGATCCAGTGCATGGCCACCATCGGCACCGTTTCCAACGAGGACCACATCAACGTCAAGATCGGTAAAGCAGGCCGTACCCGTCACATGGGCATCCGCCCGACCGTACGCGGTTCCGTGATGAACCCCTGCGACCATCCCCACGGCGGTGGTGAAGGCAAGTCCCCGATCGGCCGTCCCGGCCCCGTTACCCCCTGGGGTAAGCCCGCGCTCGGCTACAAAACGCGCAACCGCAAAAAGAAATCCAGCAAGCTTATCGTTAAGCGCGTGAACGATAAATAAGACGGAAAGGAGCAATAAATCATGGGCAGAAGCGTTAAAAAAGGACCTTTCGTACAGCAGAAGCTGTATGACAGAGTTGTTAAGATGAATGAAAAAGGCGAGAAAATCGTCCTCAAGACCTGGAGCAGAGCCTCCACGATCTTCCCTGAGTTTGTTGGCCATACCTTTGCCGTTCACGACGGACGTAAGCATGTTCCGGTGTACGTCACCGAGGATATGGTAGGTCACAAATTAGGCGAGTTTGCTCCCACCCGTACCTTCAAGGGTCACGCCGGCAGCAAAACCTCCAACAACGGTAAATAAGCAGAAAGGAGTGTATTAAGAATGGAAGCAAGAGCAAAAGCCACTTACGTGCGCATCGCTCCCCGTAAGGTCCAGATCGTTCTCGACCTTATCAGAAACAAGCCCGCGAATGAAGCGAAAGCAATCCTTAAGTACACACCCAAAGCTGCGTGTGAGCCGCTTGCAAAGCTTCTCGATTCCGCCATTGCGAACGCGGAAAACAACTTCGATATGGACGTTGAAAGACTCTACGTTGCCGAATGCACCGTTTCTCAGGGCCCCACGCTGAAGCGTATCCGCCCCAGAGCCCACGGCCGCGCGTTCCGCATCAACAAGAAGACGTCTCACATCAACCTTGTGCTCAAGGAAATGGAATAAGCGGGGAGGAGGAAACAGAACATGGGACAGAAAATCAATCCGACCGGTTTGAGAATCGGCGTTATTAAAGACTGGGAATCCCGTTGGTATGCCGATAAGGCAAACTTCGGCGATACGCTGGTATCCGACTACAACACCCGCGAATATCTTCTGAACGCTCTGGCCAGCGCCGGCGTGCCGAAGATCGAGATCGAGCGCGATCCCAAGAGAGTGCGCATCAACATCCACTGCGCGAAGCCCGGCATGGTCATCGGCAAGGGCGGCGCCGAGATCGAAAAGATCAAGGCCACCTGCAAGAAGATGCTCGGCGGCGACAAGGACGTTTATATCAACATCATCGAGATCAAGCAGCCCGATCTGAACGCGCAGCTCGTTGCGGAAAAGATCGCCCAGCAGCTTGAAAAGAGAGTGGCGTTCCGCCGCGCCGTGAAGCAGGCCATCGGTTCCACGATGCGTCTTGGCGCGAACGGTATCAAGATCCAGTGCGGCGGCAGACTCGGCGGCGCCGAGATCGCCCGCAGCGAGACCTACAAGGAAGGCACCATTCCGCTGCAGACCATCAGAGCCGACATCGACTACGGCTTTGCCGAGGCGAAGACCACCTACGGCCGCATCGGCGTGAAGGTTTGGATCTACAACGGCGAAGTGCTGCACGACAACGCTGCTCAGAAAAACAACAGAAGGCCGAGAAGAGATAGGAGGGCGTAAAAATGTTAATGCCGAAACGTGTGAAATATCGCAGACAGCAGAGAGGCCGCCTGAAGGGCGCCGCACACAGAGGCACCGCCGTTAATTACGGCGATTACGGCCTTGCAGCTCTCGAGCCTGCGTGGATCACTTCGAATCAGATCGAGGCAGCCCGTATCGCCATGACGAGATACATCAAGCGCGGCGGTCAGGTCTGGATCAAAATATTCCCCGATAAGCCCATCACCGAAAAGCCCGCCGAGACCCGCATGGGTTCCGGTAAAGGTTCTCCGGAATATTGGGTAGCGGTGGTAAAGCCCGGCAGAGTCATGTTTGAGATCGCGGGCGTGGAAGAGAGCGTGGCCAGAGAGGCTATGCGTCTCGCCGCAAACAAACTGCCCATCAAGTGCAAGTTTGTTAAGAAAGAAGATCAGGAGGTTGCGTCCGAATGAAAGCCAGTGAAATCAGAAAAATGTCGGCCGCGGAGCTGGATGCTAAGCTGCGCGAGCTGAAGGATGAGCTGTTCAAGCTGCGCTTCCAGCAGGCCATCAACCAGCTTGACAACCCCATGCGTATCAGCGCCGTGAAGAAAGACATCGCAAGAGTGCTCACCGTGCTCCGCGAGGTTGAGCTTGCCGGCAAAGATGCCTGATAAGGAGGATATCATAAATGGAAAGAAATTTAAGAAAAACCCGTGTCGGCATCGTTACCAGTGATAAGATGGATAAGACCGTTGTGGTCTCCGTAAGAGACAAGGTCCGCCATCCTCTTTACAACAAGATCGTTAACCACACCATCAAACTCAAGGCGCACGATGAGAACAACGAGTGCGGCGTGGGCGACCGCGTGCTCCTCATGGAGACCCGTCCCCTTTCCAAGGATAAGAGATGGCGTGTTGTCGAGATCATCGAGAAGGCGAAATAAGGAGGCACGTAATCTATGATTCAGCAGCAGACTTTATTGAAAGTTGCGGATAATACCGGCGCTAAGGAGCTTATGTGCATCCGCGTTCTCGGCGGTACGGGCAGAAAGTACGCCAACATCGGCGACGTGGTGGTTGCTTCCGTTAAAAAAGCTACACCCGGCGGCGTGGTAAAAAAAGGCGACGTGGTGAAGGCCGTGATCGTGCGCTCCGCGAAGGGCGTTCGCAGAAACGACGGCACCTATATCCGTTTCGATGAAAACGCAGCGGTTATTATCAAGGAAGACAAGAACCCCAAGGGTACCCGTATCTTTGGGCCGGTCGCAAGAGAGCTTCGTGACAAGGATTACACCAAGATCCTGAGTCTCGCTCCCGAAGTTCTGTAAGGGAGGTAAAGCTATATGAGCAAGAAAGTGCACGTTAGAACCGGTGATACCGTTATCGTGATCAACGGCAAAGACAGAGGCAAGACCGGTAAGGTCATGCAGGTAAGCCCCAGCGAGGGCAAAGTGATCGTTGAGAAGATCAACGTGGTATCCAAGCACGTGAAGCCCAGAAAAATGGGCGAGCCCGGCGGCATCCTTCAGGCCGAAAGCGCGCTGTACGCCGATAAGGTACAGCTCATCTGCCCGAAGTGCGGCAAAGCCACCCGCGTGGGTCACGTGATCGAAAACGATAAGAAGCTCCGCGTCTGCAAAAAGTGCGGCGCCCACTTTGAATGATCAGGGAGGAAGAAACAATGTCAAGATTAAAAGAAGCTTACAAGGCTGACGTCGCTCCCGCCCTGATGAAGAAGTTCGGCTACAAGAGCGTTATGCAGATCCCGAAGCTTGATAAGGTCGTTATCAACGTGGGCTGCGGTGAAGCCCGTGAGAACCCGAAGGCCATCGACGCCATCGTGGGCGATATCTCCAAGATCACCGGCCAGAAGCCCGTTGTTTGCCTTGCCAAGAAGAGCGTGGCAAACTTCAAGCTGAGAGAAGGCATGCCCAACGGCGTTAAGGTAACGCTGCGCGGCGAAAGAATGTATGAGTTCATCGACAGACTCTTCAATCTGGCGCTGCCCCGCGTGCGTGACTTCAGAGGCATCAATCCCAACTCCTTCGACGGCAGAGGCAACTATTCTCTCGGCGTGAGAGAGCAGCTGATCTTCCCCGAGATCGAGTATGACAAGGTAGACAAGGTACGCGGTATGGATATCTGTATCGTAACCACCGCCGCTACGGATGAAGAAGCAAGAGAGCTGCTCACGCTTATGGGCGCTCCGTTTGCGAAATAAGGAGGGGTAGACAATGGCAAAAACATCTATGAAGGTAAGACAGGCCAGACCTGCCAAGTACAGCACCAGAGCTTACAACAGATGCAAGATCTGCGGTCGCCCCCACGCTTATTTGCGTAAGTACGGCGTTTGCCGTATCTGCTTCAGAGAACTTGCCCATGCCGGCCAGATCCCCGGTGTGAAAAAAGCAAGCTGGTAATTAAGCTAAGAGCTAAAGGAGGTTTACGGCATGCAGATTACCGATCCCATCGCTGATATGCTCACGAGAATCAGAAACGCGAACTCCGCCAAGCACGACACCGTGTCCGTGCCCGCTTCCAACATGAAGAAGGCGATCGCGCAGATCCTTGTTGATGAGGGATACATTAAAGATTATAAGGTAATTGAGGACGGCAAGCAGGGTATGATCGAGATCACCCTCAAGTACGGCCCCAATAAGAGCCAGGTTTTGCTTGGCTTGCGCAGAGTTTCCAAGCCCGGCCTGCGTATTTACGCGGACTGCGAGAACATGCCGAAGGTCATGAAAGGTCTCGGCATCGCGATCCTCTCCACGTCCAAGGGCATTATGACGGATAAAGCGGCACGCAAAGCCAACGTCGGCGGCGAAGTGCTCGCCTTCATCTGGTAAGGAGGTACAAGGGATGTCAAGAATTGGTAGAATGCCCATCGTCGTCCCTGCTGACGTCGACGTTAAGATCGAAGGCAGCACCGTGACCGTGAAGGGCCCCAAAGGTACGCTTACCGGAACGTTCAACCCCGCCATCGGCGTAGAGCTGAAGGACGGCCACATCCACGTGACCCGTCCCAACGACGAGAAAGAGATGCGCTCTCTTCACGGCCTCACCCGTACGCTGATCAACAACATGATCGTGGGCGTGCACACCGGCTACAAGAAGAGCCTTGAGATCGTCGGTATCGGTTACCGCGCCGAGAAGGCCGGCAACAACCTCGTGCTGAAGGTCGGTTTCTCTCACGACGTAACGATGACCCCGCCCGAGGGCATCACGATCGACGTACCTTCCGCCACGCAGATCGTCATCAACGGCTATGACAAACAGCTTGTAGGTCAGTTCGCTTCCGAAGTCCGCGGCGTCCGTCCGCCGGAGCCCTATAAGGGCAAGGGCATCAAGTATGCCGACGAAGTGGTCCGCCGCAAGGAAGGCAAAGCCGGTAAGGGCGGCAAATAATAGAAGGAGGATAAAGCTATGGTTAACAGACCTAATACGAAAAAAGCCAGACTTGCGCGCCATGCGAGAGTCCGCAAAAAGATCCACGGCACAGCCGCTTGTCCTCGCCTGAACGTTTTCCGCTCTCTGAAACACATCTACGCGCAGCTGATCGACGACGATAAGGGCGTTACGCTGGTTTCCGCTTCCACTGCCGAAAAGAGCTTTGAGGAATACGGCGGAAACATCGAAGCCGCGAAAAAGGTAGGCAAGCTTCTTGCCGAAAGAGCGAAGGCCGCAGGCATTGAAGACTGCGTGTTTGACCGCGGTGGTTATATTTATCACGGCCGTGTCCAGGGCTTGGCCGAAGGCGCTCGCGAGGGCGGCCTCAATTTCTGAGTAAGGAGGAATTATTTTGGCTAAGTTTGATACACCGAAAGAAGCGCCTGAATTTCAGGAAAAGGTAGTTGCGATCAACCGCGTAAGCAAAACGGTTAAGGGCGGTCGTATCTATAAGTTCTCCGCGCTCGTAGTGGTCGGCGACGGCAAGGGCCGCATCGGTTTCGGCCTGGGCAAATCCGGCGAAGTGCCGGACGCTATCCGCAAGGGCATTGAAGACGCGAAGAAGAACATGATGACCGTGGCCCTCAAGGGCACCACGATCCCCCACGAGATCATCGGCAAATACGGCGCAGGCCGCGTGCTGCTGAAGCCCGCCGCCCCCGGTACCGGCGTGATCGCCGGCGGCCCCGTACGTGCGGTGGTTGAAACGGTAGGCATCAAGGACATCAGAACCAAGGCCCTTCGTTCCAACAATCCCTGCAACGTCATCAGAGCTACGCTCAATGGTCTTTCCCTTCTCAGAAACGCGGAAGAAGTTGCCGCCGTCAGAGGCAAGACCGTGAAAGAGATCTACGAATAAGGAGTGAACGACATGGCAGAACTTAACATTAAGCTCAAAAAGAGCCTGATCGGCTGCAAAAAAGATCAGATCGCCACGGCGCTCTCCCTTGGACTTCGCAAGATCGGCGACTCTACTGTGCAGCCCGATAACGCTGCCACCCAGGGTAAGATCCACAAGATCGGCTTCCTTCTGGAAGTAACCGAGGCCTAAGAGCAGAAAGGACAGCGTATCATGAAAATTCACGAGTTATCGCCTGCTCCCGGTTCCAACAAGCCGGTCAAGCGTATAGGCAGAGGTCCCGCCTCCGGTCAGGGCAAAACCGCCGGTAAGGGCCATAAGGGTCAGAAGGCCAGAGCCGGCCGCGGCATGCGTCCCGGTTTTGAAGGCGGCCAGATGCCCCTGCAGAGAAGACTCCCCAAGAGAGGCTTCAACAACATCTTCGCCAAGGAGATCGCCATCGTTAACGTGAGCGCCCTCAACGACGCTTTCGAGGCCGGCGCAGTGGTGGATACCGCCGCCCTGATCGCCGCAGGTTTGGTCAAGAAAGAGCTGGACGGCGTGAAGATCCTCGGCAACGGCGAGCTTACCAAGGCGCTCACCGTAAAAGCGAACGCTTTCTCCAAAGAGGCTAAGGCCAAGATCGAAGCTGCCGGCGGCACCGCCGAGGAAGCGTAAGATCAACCCTTGAATCTTTGAAAGAAAGGAGCGTGCGCAAACAATGTTAAAAACGTTTATCAACGCGTGGAAGATTGCGGATCTCCGCAAAAAGATGCTGTATACCATACTCATCATCTTCCTTTTCAGATTGGGCTGTGCCATTCCCGTGCCGTTCATCGCCATTACGGGTGCAAACGGTCTGGTAGGCGACAATACCGGCACATTCCTTAACTATCTCTCGATGATGACCGGTGACGCGTTCAACTACGGACATCTGTTCGCGCTGGGTATCACGCCCTACATCAACGCGTCCATTATCCTGCAGCTGCTGGCTGTAGCGATCCCCGCGCTGGAAAAGCTCTCTCACGATGAAGAAGGCCGCAAAAAGATGGCCACCATCACCCGCTACGTCACCGTAGGTCTCGCGCTTCTGCAGAGCGTTGCGTATTTCGTATACCTCTACAGCCAGAAGATGCTCACCACCGATAAGGACGGCAACGCTTACACCGGCTTCTGGCTTGTAATGCAGGGCTTCTTCGTGGTAGCCGTGCTCACCGCGGGCAGCGCCATGGTGATGTGGCTCGGCGAGCAGATCAACGAAAAGGGTATCGGCAACGGTATCTCCCTGATCCTCTTCGCCGGCATCGTTTCCCGCCTTCCCACCACCGTATTCCAGTTGGTCAACGCGCCCTACCGTTACGGTCACTGGTATTACCACGTGGCGGCCGCGGTCGCCGTGATCTCCCTGCTGCTCATGATCGTTTATATCGTCTGGATGGACGCTGCCGAGCGCAGGATCCCCGTGCAGTACGCGAAACGCGTCGTCGGCAGAAAGATGTACGGCGGTCAGAGCTCCAATATCCCGATCAAGGTGAATATGTCGGGCGTGCTTCCCGTCATCTTCGCGAGCTCCATCCTCTCCCTGCCTCCCACGATCGAAATGTTCGTACACAACAAGATCACCGAGGGCAGCTTCTGGGAGACCTTCTTCGGTTGGTTCTCTTCCGATCACTGGGTATACGGGATCATCTATTTCCTGCTCATCATCTTCTTTGCGTATTTCTACGCTTCCATTCAGTATAATCCCGTGGAAATGGCCAACAACCTTTCCAAAAACAGCGGTATGATCCCCGGTATCCGTTCGGGTCGTCCCACTGCCGATTATATTGCGAAGGTCATCTCCAAAATCGTTCTGCTCGGCGCGCTGATGCTCAGCGTGGTCGCCCTGTACCCCGTGCTTTTCTCGCAGGTGATGAAGGCGTCCAACATCATGCTCAACGTGACCATCGGCGGCACCTCCATCATCATTCTTGTGGGTGTTGCGCTTGAAACGGTACAGCAGATCGAGAGCCAGATGATGATGCGTCACTACAAGGGCTTCCTTGATTAATCGGAGGCGCCCGATGAAGATCATCTTTCTCGGAGCCCCCGGCGCCGGAAAGGGCACACAGGCGGAGATCGTGAGCGAACGGCTTTCGATCCCCACCGTGTCCACCGGTAATATCATCCGTGCCGCCCTGAAGGACGGTACGCCCATGGGGCTGAAGGCCCGCGCCTATATCGAGGCGGGCGAGCTGGTCCCGGACGACGTTGTGATAGGCATCATACAGGAGCGCCTCGCCGAGGACGACTGCAAAAACGGTTTCATCCTCGACGGCTTCCCCCGTACGATCCCGCAGGCCGAAGCGCTGGACGCCATGGGTATCGTGATCGATAAGGTCATCGATATCGAGGTGCCGGACGAGACCATCGCAAGGCGGCTTTCCGGCCGCCGCGTGTGCAAAAACTGCGGCAATTCCTATCATATCGATTACAAGAAGCCCTCGGTTGAGGGTGTATGCGACGCCTGCGGCGGGGAGCTGATCCTGAGATCGGACGACGCCCCCGAAACCGTGCTGGAACGGTTGGCCGTTTACCATGAGAAAACGGAGCCGCTGAAGGCGTACTATGAAAAGCAGGGTAAGCTTTTCATTGTTGAAGGGCAGGAGCAGGTGGAGGATACCACCGCGCTCACCCTGAAATTATTGGAGGAATAAGCATGATCGTGCTGAAAACGCATCACGAGTTAGACCTTATGCGTGAGGCCGGAAGAATTTCCGCCGCAGCACTGAAGGCCGCAGGGGAGGCCGTTGCCCCCGGTGTTTCCACCGCAGAGATCGATAAGGTGGCCCACGACTACATTCTGAGTCAGGGCGCCACCCCCGCGTTTCTGAACTACAACGGGTTTCCCGCTACCGCATGCATTTCCGTTAATAATGAAGTGATTCATGGCATCCCCGATAAGAAGCACATTATTCACGAGGGCGATATCGTAAGCATCGATCTCGGCGCCGTGTATAACGGCTTCTACGGAGACAACGCGTATACGTTCTATTGCGGCAAAGTGAGCCCCGCCGCCGAGCGGCTGTGCAACACCACGAAGGAGGCGCTTTACGTGGGCCTCAAACACGCTGTTGCAGGAGGCAGGCTGGGCGATATCGGCGCCGCGATCGAGGAATACTGCGTTTCCAGGGGATACGGTGTCGTGCGCGACTACACCGGACACGGCGTCGGCCGGCACCTGCATGAAGACCCTTCGGTTCCGAATTACGGGAAACCGGGCAGGGGCGTAAGACTGATCCCGGGCATGACGATCGCGATCGAACCGATGATAAACGAAGGCGCCGAGAGTGTGAACGTCCTGAAAAACGGCTGGACGGTCGTTACGGCGGACGGAAAGCTCTCCGCTCACTTCGAGCATACCGTGGCCATCACGGAAGGCGAATGTGTGATCCTCACACAGTGCTGAGAGGGCTTTGGTATGCAGGAAGGCGACGTGGTGCGCTCACTCTCCGGCAGAGACCGGAACACGCTGCTGGCCGTTGTGAACACGGACGAAAATTTCGTATACGTGTGCGACGGCAAGGGCAGACCGCTTCATAACCCAAAGCGGAAGAACCCGCGGCACGTGAGCGCCGTAGAAAGACGTTTATCGGCGGCCGACCTTCACTCGGATAAAAGCCTGAGAAAAGCGTTGGCGATCGTGAAAAGCGAAATTATGTAACGGAGGAAAGTTCTTATGTCCAAGCAGGATAATATCGAAATCGAAGGCGTCGTTGTCGAGGCCCTGCCGAACGCGGCATTCAAGGTGCAGCTCGAGAACGGCAAGGTGATCTTGGCGCACATTTCCGGAAAGCTGCGGATGAACTACATCCGTATCCTGCCGGGCGACAAGGTGACCGTTGAATTATCACCCTACGATCTCACCAAAGGACGCATTACCTGGCGTTCCAAATAATAACAGCGCCGCAAGGCACTGTCAGTAATTTAGGAGGTATTCACAATGAAAGTCAGACCTTCTGTAAAGAAAATTTGCGAGAAGTGCAAAATCATTAAGCGCAAGGGCAAAATCATGGTGATCTGTGAGAACCCCAAGCACAAGCAGCGTCAGGGCTGATCCCCGACATAACCAATTAATGGAGGTGCAACTGACAAATGGCACGTATATCCGGTGTTGACCTGCCCAGAGAGAAGAGAATCGAAATCGCTCTTACTTATATCTACGGCATCGGTCGCAAAACAGCCAGCGATATCATCAAAGCAACCGGCGTTGATCCCGACATCAGAGTGAAGGATCTGTCCGAAGACGACGTTTCCAAGCTTCGTGAGTATATCGACCACAACGTTAAGGTGGAAGGCGATCTCAGAAGAGAAACGGCATACGACATCAAGCGGCTGGTAGAAATCGGCTGCTATCGCGGCGTACGTCACAGAAAGGGCCTGCCCGTAAGAGGCCAGCGCTCCAAGACCAACGCCCGCACCCGCAAAGGTCCCAAGAAGACCATCGCGAACAAGAAGAAATAAGGAGGGAACTAAATTTTGGCTACGAAAGCAACTGCAAAAAAAGGCGCGACCCGTAAACGTCGTGAACGCAAAAATATTGAACGCGGCGCAGCTCATATTCAGTCCACCTTCAATAACACCATCGTTACCATCTCCGACCTGCAGGGCAACACCGTTTCGTGGGCGTCCGCCGGTAAGGATTTCAGAGGCTCCAGAAAGAGCACTCCCTTCGCCGCGCAGACCGTTGCCGAGGCTGCTGCCAAGGTCGCTATGGAGCACGGTATGAAGACCGTTGAGGTTTACGTCAAGGGCCCCGGCCAGGGCAGAGAAGCCGCCATCCGCGCGCTGCAGACCGCCGGTCTCGAGGTCACTCTGATCAAGGACGTAACGCCCATTCCTCACAACGGCTGCCGTCCTCCCAAGAGAAGACGCGTTTGATTACTACAAGGAGGAAAATGTTTTATGGCTAAAAATGCACAGCCTGTTGCAAAACGCTGCAAGGCGCTCAACGTTTCTCCCGCCGCCATGGGTTACAACAAGAAGACTACCAACCGTAACCCCAAGGGCCAGATGAGAAGAAAGCAGAGTGAGTACGCGCTTCAGCTCAACGAAAAGCAGAAGGTAAAGTTCGTTTACGGCATGCTCGAGAAGCAGTTCAGATCTTACTATGAGAGAGCTGAAAAAATGCCCGGTAAGGCCGGTGATAACCTGCTGATCCTTTGCGAGAGACGTCTTGATAACGTCGTTTATCATCTCGGCTTTGCGCAGACCCGCCGTCAGGCCCGTCAGCTCGTGAGCCACGGCCACTTCACCGTGGACGGCCGGAAGGTGAATATTCCTTCCTATCAGGTAAAGCCCGGTCAGGTGATCGCAGTCCGTCAGAAGAGCCGCTCTTCCGTACTTTTCTCCAAGCTCACCGGTGAGGACGCTCCCTTTGTGACCGTTCCCGAATGGCTGCAGCTGGAAAGAGACGAGCTCAAGGGCACCGTGCTCAGAATGCCCGAGCGCGCAGACGTGGACTTCCCCGTGGAAGAGCACCTCATCGTCGAGTTGTATTCGAGATAATAGCGCTCCCCTGAGGCATTGCCGCCTATTGAAATATTTAAGGAGGTTTTTGAATGATAGGAATTGAGAAACCCAGCATTACTGCTGCCGATATGAACGGCGACGGCTCTTACGGCAAGTTCGTTCTGGAACCGCTCGAAAGAGGCTTTGGCGCCACCATCGGCAACAGCTTGCGCCGCGTTCTTTTATCCTCTCTGAAGGGCTATGCCATCACGTCGGTGAAGATCGACGGCATCCTTCACGAGTTCTCTACGATCGAAGGTGTGAAAGAGGATGTTACGGAGATCGTCCTTAACTTAAAGAACGTCATTCTTAAAATCTACGGAAACAATTCAAAAACTATGTATGTAGACGTCACGAACGCCACCGAGATCACGGCCGGTGACATTCAGACGGACGCCGAGGTTGAGATCCTGAACCCTGAGCTGCACATTGCCACCGTATCGCCGGACGCCCACGTTCACATGGAGCTCACCGCCGATATCGGCAGAGGATTCGTTTCTGCCGAAGATAACAAAAAGCTGCTCAATCCGCCCATCGGCGTGATCGCAATCGATTCCACCTATACGCCTGTGAAAAAAGCAAACTTCACCGTTGAGAATACCCGTGTCGGCGATATCACCGACTTCGATAAGCTCACGCTGGAAGTTTGGACCAACGGAACCATGTCCGCCAAGGACGCCGTTTCGTATGCTGCCAAGATCCTCAACGAACACCTCAATCTTTTCGTCGATCTCTCTGAAGAGACCAGCGGCGTAGAGATCATGGTGGTTAAGGACACGGATTCCAACAAGCAGACCCTCGAGATGACCGTTGAGGAGCTTGACCTTTCCGTTCGTTCCTTCAACTGCTTGAAGAGAGCGAACATCCATAAGGTTGGCGATCTGATCGAAAAGACCGAGGAAGAGATGATGAAAGTCAGAAATCTCGGTAAAAAGTCCCTGGATGAGGTCATCCAGAAGCTTGCGCAGTTTGGTCTTTCTCTTCGCCAGGAGGACGAATAATCCTCCCCTTAAATTACCTTACTAAGATGAAGGAGTGATTTTAAATGCCCGGAACCAGAAAGCTCGGCAGAACGACCGACCATCGTAAAGCCATGATGAGAGCCATGGTAACCTTCCTTTTGGAAAACGGCAAAATTGAAACCACCGTTACAAGAGCAAAAGAAGTGCGCGCGATGACCGAAAAAATGATCACGCTCGCCAAGGAGAAGAACCTCCACAATCAGCGTCAGGCTTTGGCTTATATCACCAAGGAAGACGTTGTGAGCAAGCTCTTTAACGAGATCGCGCCCAAGTACGCCGATAAAAACGGTGGCTACTGCCGCATCATCAAAACGGGTCCCCGTCGCGGTGACGCTGCTGAGATGTGCATTATTGAGCTCATCTAACGAATTAAAAGAAACCGCAGTCCGAAAGGGCTGCGGTTTTTTGTATTTCTGTTTTTTGATCAATCCAGCACGGTCTGCACGGTGGCAAGATGC
Organism: uncultured Clostridia bacterium; assembly: GCA_947165755.1. GTDB lineage: Bacteria > Bacillota > Clostridia > Oscillospirales > Acutalibacteraceae > RUG806. Next base: position 460 of record CAMVBR010000013.1, on the reverse strand, counting down.
TGCATGATCGCTTTTCTTGTGATGATGCCGATGAACATGTCTCGGTCGTCCACCACGGGCACGAAATTCTGTTGGGTGGCGGTGCTCAGTATCTGGTTCATATCGGCGCCCGCGTTCACGGCGGTGTATTTTTTGTGTATGATCGAGGCAATGGGGGTGGTTTCCAGTTTCTTCAGGCTCGGTTTTTGGTTGTTATACAGCGCCCATAAAAAGTCGCCCTCGGTCACCGTGCCTTTGTAATGCCCCTCTTTGTCGATCACCGGTATCGCGGAAAACCCGTGGTACCGCATTTTTTCAAGCCCCTGCCGCACGGTGGATTCGTAGAAAATGTATTCCACCTGCGCTTTGGGGGTAAGAAAGTGCATGATATTCATATTTTCGCTCCCATGAAATGAAGTTCCTGTTCATTGTATGCGGAACAAGTGAATTTCACCTTAAAAAAGCCTCAGATCCCGAAATA
>CAMVBR010000012.1 GCA_947165755.1 uncultured Clostridia bacterium | reverse complement strand
CCGCGCACAACGGGGGACGGATATAAAGGCATGCTGCATCAGCCGGATCCCGATGCGAAGCCGGATATGTTCAAAGGGATCGTGGCTATAAGAGAGCTGCATATCAAAGCGCTGGAGGAAACTGGATTTTCCTGCGCGGATGAAATGCTGTACCCTGAAAACCATAGATACCTGGACGACGTTCTGGCATACGTTGCGGTGGGGGCACGGAGCGTTGAGGATCAGCAGCACCGTTTGACCGCCAGCGGTATTGCGGAGCCCGTGGGAATGAAAAATCCTACCGGCGGCGATCTTTCGGTCATGATGAATTCCATTACTGCGGCACAGCATAAGCACACGTTCATTTACCGCGGGTGGGAAGTGCATTCGCAGGGCAATCCCCTGGCGCACGCGATATTGCGCGGTTACGTGAACAAGCACGGGCAGAGCCTGCCGAATTACCATTATGAGGATCTGATCCATCTGCATGCGTTATACGCCTCAAGCGGTTTGGCAAATCCGGCCGTTATCGTTGACACAAATCACGCCAATTCAGGCAAGCATCCGTTTGAACAGCACAGAATCGCCTTGGAGGTGCTGAACAGCCGCAGGTATAACGGCGAAATCAAAAAGCTCGTGAAAGGCTTTATGGTGGAGAGTTATCTTGTGGACGGGGCGCAGAAAATCGGTGGCGGCGTTTACGGACAATCGATCACGGACGCCTGTATCGGTTGGGAGAAAACGGAACGCTTGATTTACGACGTCGCAGAAAACGTATAAAAAACAAAAAGACCGGTCGCCCGGTCTTTTTCAGTCTTAGGATATTATCGGATCGTGTTGATCGCAACCGCGAACAGCGGGGTATTGCACTGGGTGGTAACAAGCATCAAAAACGGACGGTTCATGTTGAAATCTACGTGATAGAAGATAGGATCGCCGAACCCGCCGCCCATGTTCGTGATCGCCGAGGCGGAAATTCCTTTCTCATTGACCGAAAGCGTAACGTCCTGTTTCGCGTCTGTGATGCAGAGATTCGCGCCGTTTTTTGCTTTAACGAAGGGGATTTCCGCTTTATCTGCGTCGAAGGCGTCCTGCACGCCGAGCTTTGTGAGGCTGTCCTTTAAGTCATAGCTGCCGGTAACGTCAAATTTCGGAAGAGAAACGTCTATCTCATACATGTCGTAGCCTTCCGGCGGTGTGAAAGTGTTGAAATCGGCCGGCAAAAGGCGAAGCAGCTCTTCATAGTCTGCATTCCCGATCAGGTCATTAAGCGAATACCCTTCATCGGGAAGGATCATCCACGCTCCTGCTGTGGAGGCCGTGCCAAGCGCAACCGCTGAAAAGTGCGTTCCTTTATAATACCATGCGCCGAGATAGGTATTATGCATATACTCGGCGCTTGTTGTACCGGTGGTTCCGTAAAAAGGCGCCGTCGTATTGTCTTTTTCGTCGAATGCATCATTCCAGGAGGCTTTCAGATATAGCGTATTGATAAGTGAAAACACAGTGTCGGGCGAAATGCGCATTTCTTTTACCGCATCCTTCAGTAACCCGCCGGTTTTATCATTCAGCCATTTGCGGTAATGCTCCTGAAACGCCTCATCCGCAGGATCGCCCTTATAAAATGAGGTATAATAATCGTTTTTCAGAATATCCGCAACGGAAGCATCGCCGTTTATATCGACTGTTTGATTCAGCCAAAAGGAATTGGACGGGATCACCGATTGGCGTTGAGCATCATCTTCATTGAAAAATGATCCGTCGCAATAGGCGTTCAGCCACATGGCTTTTGCGGTTTTGCGCAGCTCCTCTATGGAAGAAGTATGCAATAAATCAAGAATCTGCGCTCTTGTATTTCCTGAGGAGATCTCGGCAAGCGTGGCAAGGGATTGATACAAGCTGAACGGTGAAAAAACTTGGTTTTCTTCCGAGTCGTTCAGAAAAGCGCTTAGGATCGCTTTGGTAAATTCAGGACTGTCGTTCCAGCCATCCTTCCTTTTGTAGTTATACAGCGCCTCGAGATCTGATGCTGATATATGATAGGAATCGTTTCCATCGGGGTAATCGGCTTCGATCAGACTAAAGCCTGTTTCTCGGGGGGAAATGGGGGGCGCTTCCGTTGTATTCTGAACAGGTTCTGTCATTGTCGTTTCCGGCGCATACGCCGATTCCGTCTCCTTTGTTGAGGCGTCTGCCGTTTCCTGATTTTGGTTGGTCGTGGTGTCGGGTGTTACGTTTTTCGGAAACAGTTTCGGCAGCAGGACTACGGCAGCTATGGCAAGTATGATCACGGCTGCCGCTGCGCCGATCATCTTGGGAAAACGGTTTTTCTGTTTATTCGCTTGCGTTGCTTCTTCAATATGCGCGTCGCTGATGTTTCCGATGGCATCGGATAGATGCTCTTTATCCATTCAGAATCCCTCCTGTTCCAAATACTCTTTCAATCTTTTTCTTGTTCTGGATAAGATGACTTTTACGTTGTTTTCGGTTTTTCCGGTCTTTTCTGCGATTGTTCTTATTGTTTCAGCGTAAAAATAGCGAAGCACAAATATCTGACGTGTTTTTTGCTCAAGTTGCTCCAAAAAAATGTCGATCGCGGCGGATAGCTGGTTCGCCTGTGCTTCATCAGCGGGGTTATCGCCGTCGGTGGTACAGGACTCAAGCTCATCCAAAGCGATCTCGTATTCCGTGCCGCCGCGTTTTTCGGCGCTCTGGCCCCGAAAACGGTCAATGGAAAGCCGTCTTGCGATTTTAACAAGATAGGCTGAAAAGCGGGCGGGACGGTCATTGGGAACGCTGTTCCATACCCGTAAATAGGTATCGTTCTCGATCTCTTCGCGGTCCTGTGGGCTGCCGAGAATGCCGCCCGCGGTATGCAGGATCAATCGGGCGTATTTGTTTTTGGTTTCGGCGATCGCCCTTTCGTTTCGCTGCCAGTAGAGCTCAATGATCGCATTGTCTTCCATAATCATCCCTCTCTTGTTCGTAAGACGTCTTCATCTACATAGACGAAGAATCGATCGAAAGGTTACAATGGTTATCCATTATTCTTTGGAAGAAATGATATTCGCAAGTTCGCAAAGCTCTTCATAGGTTTTTACCGTACTGAAGCGGTTCCGAAGCTGATTGGAACCCCTGATCCCTTTCGTATACCAAAGCGCGTGTTTCCGCATATCAAACATGCCGTGCGCTTCACCGCGTTCCTCACAGATCTTTTTTGCGTGCTCCAGCATAAGCCGCATCCGCTCTTGGTTATCGGGCTGCGGCGCGTAATCGCCGGTTTTCAGATAATCGTTGATTTGCGAAAACAGCCACGGGCGGCCAAGCGCGCCGCGTCCTACCATAATATAATCAACGCCCGTGTATTCATACATGTGCTTTGCGTCTTCCGGCGTAAAAATATCACCGTTGCCGATCACGGGAATATGAACGGCGCGTTTTACGTCCCTGATCGCGTCAAGGTCCGCAGGGGGCATATACATACGCTCCCTGGTTCTACCGTGGACGGTAATGGCGGCGGCGCCGCTGTTTTCGAGGACTTTTGCGAATTCAACGTGATTTTTGCTTTCTTCGTCCCAACCGGTACGCATTTTTACTGTCACGGGAACGTTCCCGGCGGCTTCTGCTACGGCGCTCACAATTCTGCCGGCAAGCGCGGGCGTTTTCATCAACGCGCTGCCGGAATTGCTTTTTACGATCTTCGGCGCGGGGCAACCCATATTGATATCGATAAAATCGGGCCGGAAGGGGAGCATATGGGAAACGCTTTCGGCCATAACGGCGGGATCGTATCCGAAGATCTGAATGCCTGCGGGCCGTTCTTCCGCTTTCAGCTTCATCAGTTCCTTTGATTTCAGATCGCCGAGCGTAAGCGCTTTTGCACTTACCATCTCAGAGACCGTATAACCCGCTCCAAAGCTGCGGCATATAGCGCGGAAGACGCCGTCGGTAACGCCGGCCATGGGGGCCAGCGCGGAAAATCCGTTTGAAAACAGTTCTTTGATATCCAAAAATGATCACCGCCTGTATTTACAATGATTTTATCATAAAATATGTTAAAAATAAAGTAGCATTCCGATAAAAACTGTGGTAATATATTATTATTGAAAAATACGGAGGGAGAACGATGCATTTCCTTGTGATTGACGGCAACAGCCTGATCAACCGCGCTTTTTACGGGATCCGGCTGCTCACCGCGAAAGACGGGCATTACACAAACGCGATCTTCGGTTTTATGAATATGCTTTTAAGCTTGGAAGAGCAAACGAAACCGGAGGCGATCGCCGTTGCGTTTGATCTGAAGGCTCCTACGTTTCGTCATAAAATGTACGACGGCTATAAAGCCGGGCGTAAACCCATGCCGCCGGAGCTGCGGGAGCAGATGGAACCCCTGAAGGATCTGTTGAGAGCATACGGGTGCCATATCGTAGAGTGTGAGGGATATGAAGCCGACGATATTTTGGGGACGCTTTCCGCCCATACGCCTGCGACGGATTTTTGTTTTATCGCCACCGGAGACCGCGACTCTTTACAGCTCGTAAGGGATAACGTAAACGTGCTGCTCACAACAACGAAAATGGGGCAAACGAACACCGTTCGGTACAACAAGGAAACGTTGTTTGAGGAATACGGCCTCACCCCAGCCGAAATGATCGAGCTCAAGGCGTTACAGGGGGATAATTCCGATAATATTCCGGGCGTTGCGGGGGTAGGCCCCAAAACCGCAGGCGAGCTGATCAAAAAGTATCATTCGATCGATACGATCTATGCCGATCCCGATGCGCTTGAAGTAACCGCAGGGGTAAAAGCAAAGCTGATCGCCGGAAAAGAGAGCGCGTTTCTCAGCCGCAAGCTGGGTACGATCTGCCTTCAAGCGCCGGTGGAAACGGATATTTCCGCTTATCTGCGTGAGCCTGTTGACGCTGAGCATCTGAAGCTTGAGCTTGCCAAGCATGAGATGTTTAAGTTGATTTCCCGTTTGAATCTTGAAAAAAAAGACGCGCCCGTGCAGAGGAAAGAAAGCGCGTTGAGCAAATCGATAAAAACGGATTGGAATAACGCCGCCGCATTGCGCTCCCCCGTTTTCTTTGATATGGATGAAGCGGGCGGCTTCTATATCGCGGATGAATCTGACGTATGGTATATAAGAGATAAGACCATTGATGCTTTCAGAGCGCTGCTCGAAGACGGTAATATTATAAAATCATTCGCGGATTCAAAAAGGATTTACCGTATCGCCATGCAGTACGGCATTAAAATTGAAAACGTCGGGTTTGATTTCCGCTTGGCGGCTTACGTGCTGAATCCGAACGCCTCCGCTTATTCTGTTTCGGAGATCGCGCTGAGTTATCATATTCCGCTGCCCGAGGTGACGATCGACAGCGAGATCTCGGATGAAGCGCGATTGCTGCTGAAAAGCGCCGCCGCAGCGGCGCCCCTGAAAACGAGACTTGCCTCTATCCTTGAAGAAAACGGTCAGCTTTCACTGCTTACGGATATCGAGGTCCCACTTGCAAAAGTGCTGGCCTCTATGGAAGAGGAGGGGATGGAGGTCAACCGTGATAATATTGAGAGCTACTCCGTTGTGCTATCGCAGCGCATCGGCGAGCTTGAACAAGCGATCTATCTCGCGGCCGGGGAACAGTTCAATATCAATTCCCCGAAGCAGCTCGGGGTGGTCCTGTTTGAAAAGCTCGGGATCCCCGCGAAAAAGAAAACAAAATCGGGATATTCCACAAACGCGGAGGTCTTGGAGGGCCTTGCCGAGGATTACCCGATCGTTTCCATGATCCTTGAGTACCGCACGTACGCAAAGCTGAAGAGCACGTATTGCGACGGCCTTCTGAAGGCGATCGGTGAAGACGGGCGGATCCACTCCACGTTCAATCAAACCGAAACGAGAACGGGGCGTTTGTCTTCCACGGAGCCGAATCTGCAGAATATCCCTGTTCGCACGGAGCTCGGCAGGGAATTTCGCAAGTTCTTTACCGCGCGGGACGGTTTTCAGCTGGTAGACGCCGATTATTCGCAAATCGAGCTCCGTGTGCTTGCCGCGCTTGCGGGAGACCGGAATATGACGGATTGCTTCAATCGCGGCGTGGACGTGCACACGGTCACCGCGGCAAAGGTATTCGGCGTTCCGGAGGATAAGGTTACGAGCGAGCTGCGCAGCAAGGCGAAAGCGGTGAACTTCGGAATCGTTTACGGGATCGGCGCGTTTTCTCTCGCGAAAGATATTCATTCCACAAGAGCGGAAGCGGAAAGGTTCATAAACGCGTATCTCGCGCTTTATTCGTCCATTAACGGATATATGCAGAATTCCATAAAAACCGCAAAAGAAAAAGGATATGCCGAAACGCTGTTTCACCGCAGAAGATATTTGCCCGAGCTTACTTCCTCCAACGGAGCGCTCAGAGCCTTCGGTGAGCGCGTGGCTCGAAATATGCCGATTCAGGGTACCGCAGCGGATATCATCAAGATCGCAATGATCAAGGTGTATAACAGGCTTGAGAAGGAACTGCCTGAGGGCAGGCTGATCATGCAGGTGCACGACGAGCTGATCCTTGAAGTGCCTGCCATGCTGGCGCTTGCTGGGGCAAAAACAATTAAAGAAGAAATGGAAAATGCCGTCTCCCTCAGTGTGAAGCTTTCGGTGGAAGCGGGGATCGGCAAAACCTGGTATGAGGCAAAAGCATGATGGTTGAATACACTGTACGTTCGGCGCGTCCTTCGGACGCCGAATCGATCTCACTGATAGAAAAATCCTGTTTTTCACATCCATGGAGCAGAAATCTGATCGAGCTCGAGATAGAAAACAGTTCGGCCGTTTTTCTTGTGGCTGAGGATAACGGTATGCTGCTCGGCTATGTGAGCGGGCAGCACGTAGCGGATGAGTTTTACGTAAGCAATCTGGCGGTTCGTGAGGAATGCCGCGGGCTTGGGATCGGCACAATGCTCATGGGGCAGCTGATAGATATCGCAAGAGAACGCGGCTGCGCGTTTATAACGCTTGAAGTGCGCGTATCGAATCAAAAAGCGCGTTCGTTGTATGAATCTCTTGGCTTCCATGCGCTCGGCGAGCGGAAGGATTACTATGAGGATCCAAGGGAAAACGCCGCGATCTATACTCTTTATTTTGACGATACGGAGACGACTGATGAATATTCTGGCAATTGAAACCTCCTGTGACGACACCGGCGCCGCCGTTGTGAAAGACGGCAGGGAAGTGCTGTCCAACGTTGTGGCGTCGCAGGTTCCCGAACACGTTTTATACGGCGGCGTTGTGCCGGAGATCGCCTCTCGCAGACATTGTGAGAGCATCAGCGGCGTGGTAAACAAAGCGCTTTCCGACGCCGCGTTATCTTTGAATGAGATCGACGCCGTTGCCGTTACGGCCTATCCGGGGCTGATTGGCGCTCTGCTTGTGGGCGTGAATTTTGCAAAAGGTCTTTCGTATACGCACGGTCTGCCTTTGATCCCGGTGCATCATCTGCGCAGCCACGTTGCCTCCAATTATATTTCATCGCCCGATTTGGAGCCGCCGTTTCTTGCCCTGATCGTATCCGGCGGGCATACGCATTTGGTTCACGTGAAGGATTATACGGACTACGAGGTGATCGGACGTACCCGTGACGACGCCGCCGGGGAAGCGATGGATAAGGCGGCCAGAATGCTCGGGCTGCCGTATCCCGGAGGGATGAATATGGACCGCGTGTGCGCGAACGGGGATGCGAAGAAGTATAAATTCCCCAATCCTCACGTAGACGGCAGCCCGTTTGATTTCAGTTTTTCCGGCATGAAAACGGCCGTGATCAACCTTGTGCACAATAAAGAACAAAAAGGAGAACCCATCGACCTGGAAAACGTCGGCGCTTCCTATATGCGTCAGGTTGTGAAGGTGCTTTGCGATCGAAGTGAAAAAGCGATTGCGCTGTACCGTCCGCAGCGATTTGTGATCGCAGGGGGTGTATCGGCCAACAGCGTTCTGCGCCGTGAGATGGAAGCGCTTTGCAATAAATACGGCGTATCGTTTTTTAAGCCGGAGTTAAAGTACTGCGGCGATAATGCGGCTATGGTCGGTGCGCAGGGGTATTACGAATACTTGAACGGCAACGTGGCAGACCTAAAACTTAACGCAATCGCAACAATGGATATTGACATGAAAATGTCAAAATGATATAATACTTCAGTAATTTATTTCTGAATAAGGAGAGATAATATGGCACTTACCACAAATCCTTCCGTCCTGAAATGGATCGAAGAAAAAGTTGAGCTTGTCAAGCCCGCGAACATCGTGTGGATCGACGGCTCTCAGGAGCAGATCGACGCTCTCAGAGCAGAAGCCTGTTCCACAGGGGAAATGATCAAGCTGAACGAAGAGCTTCTTCCCGATTGCTATCTGCACAGAACCAAGCCCGACGACGTAGCCCGCGTGGAAGACAGAACCCTGATCTGCACGCCTACCGAAGAAGAGGCCGGTCCCACCAACCACTGGATGGAGCCCAACGCCTGCTACAAAATGCTGTATGATATCGCCCGCGATTCTTATCAGGGCAGAACCATGTACGTGATCCCTTATTCCATGGGTCCCGTAGGGTCCAGATTCTCCAAGATCGGCATCGAGCTGACCGATTCCATCTACGTTGTGCTCAACATGGCCATTATGACCAGAGTGGGCAAGGCCGTTATGGATTGCCTCGGCGATTCCGACGATTGGGTGCGCGGCCTTCACTGCAAATGCAACGTGGATAAAGAGAACCGTTGGATCTGCCAGTTCCCGCAGGATAACACCATTATTTCCGTAAACTCCGCTTACGGCGGCAACGTGCTTCTCGGCAAAAAATGCTTCGCCCTTCGTATTGCCTCTTATCAGGGCAAACAGGAAGGCTGGCAGGCAGAGCACATGCTGATCCTCTGCGTTGAAAAACCCAACGGCGAAAAGAGATACGTTTGCGCCGCGTTCCCGTCCGCCTGCGGCAAGACCAATCTTGCCATGATGATCCCGCCCGAAGGATATAAGAAGGCCGGTTACAAGGTTTGGACGGTCGGCGATGATATCGCATGGATCAGAAAGGGTGAGGATGGCCGTCTTTACGCGATCAACCCCGAAAACGGTTTCTTCGGCGTGGCTCCCGGCACCAATATGAAATCCAACCCCAACGCGCTGATCTCCACCAAGAGAGGCACCATTTTCACGAACGTGTGCCATGATCTTGATACCAATACCGTTTGGTGGGAAAAGCTCAATAACGAGCCTCCCACGCACGCGATCGACTGGAAGGGTCAGCCCTGGAACGGCGCCGAAAGCACCGAAGTGGGTGCGCATCCCAATTCCCGTTTCACCGCGCCTGCTGTGAACTGCCCGTGCCTGAGCAGCGAATTCGAAAATCCGCAGGGCGTGCCGATCTCCGCGTTCATCTTCGGCGGCAGAAGAGCAAAGCTCGCTCCTCTGGTGTATCAAAGCAGAGATTGGAACAACGGCGTATTCGTAGGTTCCATTATGGCTTCCGAAACCACCGCGGCCGCTGCCGGCGCCGTTGGCGTTGTTCGCCGCGATCCTATGGCCATGCTCCCGTTCTGCGGCTACAACATGGCTGATTATTGGCAGCATTGGGTGGATATCGGCAAAACCCTCGATCCCGATAAGGCTCCCAAGATCTTTAACGTCAACTGGTTCCGCAAGGATGACGAAGGCAACTTCCTGTGGCCCGGCTTCGGCGATAACCTTCGTGTGCTCAACTGGATCCTTGATCGCTGCGACGGCAAGGTGGACGCAAAAGAGACTGCGATCGGCTACGTGCCCTATGCAAAGGATATCGACCTGACCGGTATCGAGGACGAGGTTTCCGCTGAGAATCTGGAAGAGATCCTCACTGTTGATAACAGCCTGTGGAAAGACGAGATCCCCGGCATAGAGGCTTTCTATGCAAAATTCGGAGACAGACTTCCCGAAACCATGCGCGCTGAGCTTGATCAGCTGAAAGCCAATCTCGGTTAAAAAAAATCATTTTAATTCCCGCTGTACCGGCGTACAGCGGGAATTTTTAATGAAGTCCGTATTCTCTTAAAACGTTATTGATATAGATTCTGTTTTTGTCTGAGATGCTCATAAGAGGCAGCCGCAGCGGGAACGAATGGTTCCACAGGGTTTCCATAGCGGCTTTGACGGGAATGGGGTTTACTTCGCAGAATAATGCTTTCAGCAGTTCGTCGTATTGAATCTGCAGTTCTCCGCAGCTTTCGGCGTCCGTTGCCATACGGTGCATGATTTCGGGAATGATATTAGCGGCCACCGAGACCACACCCTTTCCGCCGAGCGCAAAGATCGGCGCCGTTTGGTCGTCGTTACCGGAGTAAACGTCAAGCGCGTCTCCGCATAAACGGCGCGTTTCCGATACGGATGAGATGCTGCCGTTTGCTTCCTTCACGGCGACGATCCGTTTGTGCTCAGATAGCGCTTTATACGTTTCGGGCAATATGTTGACGCCGGTGCGGGAAGGCACGTTATAAAGTATGATCGGCAATGATACTCTGTCGGCAATATAATAGTAATGGCGGATCAGGCTTTCCTGCGTGCATTTATTATAATAGGGAGTAACCACCAATAAAGCGTTTACTCCCTGTTTTTCGGCTTCGTTCGATTTGCGAACGGCTTCTTCCGTATTGTTAGAGCCTGTTCCCGCGATCACGGGAATACGGCCGCAAGCACATTTTACAGCATTTGAAAACAGTTGTTTTCGTTCATCCTTTGAAAGCACGGGGGATTCCCCTGTGGTACCGGCAATCACAAGCGCGTCGGTTCTGTGCGCGATCTGATATTCACAGAGGGACTCAAATAAATCGTAGTCCACTGCGCCGCCGTCACGTGTGAACGGTGTGACCAAAGCAGCCGCGCTGCCGGTAAAAATAGTTTGTTTCAAGCAAAATCACTGGTTCAGTTTTTCGGTTCAATATATCCTTCCGCGCAAAGAAGCTCTGCAAGCAGCACACCGCCGCCGGCAGCGCCTCTGAGCGTATTATGGGAGAGACAAACAAATTTATAGTCGTATTGTGTGTCTTCTCTCAGTCTGCCGATGGAAACGGCCATGCCGCCTTCCATCTCTCTGTTGAGCTTTGTTTGGGGCATATTGTCTTCTGTGAAATAATTCAGGAACTGCTTCGGCGCATGGGGGAGCTCAAGTTCCTGCGGACGGCCCTTGAAGGAATTCCATATTTCAATGATCTCTTCCTTGGTTGGCTTCTTTTCAAAGCGCACGAAAACAGCGGCCATATGCCCATCGGAAACCGGAACGCGAAGGCATTGCGCGGTGAACTTCGGAGAATCGGCGGGAACGATCTCACCGTTTTCAATTTTGCCCCAGATCTTCAGCGGTTCTTTTTCACTCTTTTCTTCCTCGCCGCCGATGTAGGGAATTACGTTATCGATCATCTCGGGCCACCGTTCAAAGGTTTTACCCGCGCCGGAGATCGCCTGATAGGTGCAAACGAGTACGTCTTTTACGCCGAATTTATCGTCAAGCGGGAAGAGCGCGGGCACGTAGCTTTGCAGGGAGCAGTTGGATTTTACCGCAATAAAACCGCGTTTTGTCCCAAGGCGTTTTTTTTGCGCGTCTATGATTTTGATGTGATCGTTATTCAGCTCCGGCACTACCATAGGCACGTCGGGCGTGAAACGATTTGCGCTGTTGTTGGAGATCACGGGGCATTCGGCTTTTGCGTAACCCTCTTCCAACGCCTTGATCTCATCTTTTTTCATATCGACGGCGCAGAAAACGAAATCGACGGCCTGTGCGATCTTTTTAAGGTCTGCGACAGCGTCGTAAACGACCATGTCTTTTACTTTTTCGGGCAGCGGGCTCTTCATGACCCATCTGCCGTTTAAGGCTTCTTCGTAGGTTTTACCGGCGGAACGGCCGCTGGCGGCAAGAACGGTGATTTCAAACCAGGGGTGATCGGAAAGAAGAGTAATAAAACGCTGCCCGACCATACCTGTAGCGCCGATAATACCAACCTTATAATGCTTCTCCATTGTTTTGCTCACCTCATAAATAATATATTCAAAAAACGCGTTTTTGCTTGCGTCTTTGATATTTCTATGTTAAAATATCTAATATTCTATCAGACATTTTATTTATAGTCAATATTTATTTTTAATTCTTATGGGGTAATCTATGAAAAAAAGTGATTTTTATTTCGAGCTTCCGCAGGAATTGATCGCGCAGGAACCCAGCGAACAGCGTGATCACTCCCGTTTGCTGCTGATCGGTAAGCATTCCGGAAGCATCGTACATAAACATTTTTACGATATCGTTGATTATTTGGACGCAGGCGATTGCCTTGTGCTGAATAACTCCCGTGTGCTGCCCGCAAGGATCTACGGAATAAAAAAGGATACCGGCGCCCGCGTTGAGTTTTTGCTTTTGAATAATCGCGGTAACGATACGTGGGAATGTATCGCGGGGCCCGGAAAGCGCGCCAAAGAAGGCACTGTGTTTACGTTCGGTGATAACGATATGGACGGTGAAGTTTTGGAAGTGCTGGAAAACGGCAACCGTCTTGTGCGTTTCACTTATCAGGGCATCTTTCTTGAAACGCTGGAACGCATCGGCGATATGCCGCTGCCTCATTATATCACACATGAACTGAAAGATAAGGAACGCTATCAAACGGTTTACGCAAAGTTTAACGGTTCCGCTGCCGCTCCCACGGCCGGGTTGCACTATACGCCTGAGCTGCTTGAAAAAATCAAAGAGAAGGGCGTTCACATCGCGCAGATCACGCTGCACGTAGGCATCGGCACGTTTCGCCCCGTAAAAGCGGAAAATATCGAAGATCACACCATGCACTATGAAAACTACTCCGTTTCCGAAGAAGCGGCGCAAACGATCAATACCGTAAAACGGAGCGGCGGTAAGATTATTTGTACCGGTACGACGTGCTGCAGAACTCTTGAGGCGGCGTCTGATGCGGATGGCTTTGTGAAAGCCGGTTCCGGCGCAACCAATATTTTTATTTATCCGGGATATCAATTTAAGTGTGTGGATGAGCTGATCACGAATTTTCATCTGCCTGAAAGCACTTTGATCATGCTCGTATCCGCTTTGAGCTCCAGAGAAATCGTATTGAACGCTTATAAAAACGCGATCGAAAACCGATACAGATTTTTCTCCTTCGGCGACGCTTGTTTTATTACAGATAAAATATAAGGGTTTATTGCTATGTATAAGCTTATAAAAAAATGCGGAAATGCAAGGCTGGGCGAGTTTACAACCGTTCACGGCACGGTGAAAACTCCCGGGTTTATGAACGTGGCGACCGTAGCGGCTATCAAGGGCGGGCTTTCCGCTTTGGACCTGAAGGATATTCGCTGCCAGGTCATGCTGTGCAACACGTATCATCTTCACGTTCGTACGGGAGACGAAAAAATAAAAGCGTTGGGCGGTCTTCATTCCTTTACCCGCTGGAATGGACCGATCCTTACGGATTCCGGCGGGTTTCAGGTGTTTTCTTTGGCGTCAATTCGGAATATCAAAGAAGAAGGCGTCATTTTTCAGTCTCATATCGACGGCAAAAGAATTTTTATGGGGCCGGAAGAGAGCATGCGGATCCAATCGAATCTCGGTTCCACCATTGCAATGGCTTTTGATGAATGCGTAGAGAATCCCGCAAAATACGATTATGCGAAGCTTTCCTGTGAACGAACCACACGATGGCTGATCCGCTGCAAAGAAGAGCACGAACGGCTGAACGCGCTGCACGATACGATCAATAAACGTCAGCTGCTCTTCGGCATCAATCAGGGCTGCACTTACGATGATCTTCGCATTCGGCATATGGAAACGATCGCAAAGCTTGACCTGGACGGATATGCCATCGGTGGGCTTGCCGTTGGAGAACCGGCAGAGGAGATGTACCGTGTGATCTCAGCCGTGGAGCCTTATATGCCTTCGGATAAGATCCGCTATCTTATGGGTGTGGGAACGCCCGGCAACATTCTTGAGGCGGTGATGCGCGGTGTGGACCTGTTTGATTGCGTGATGCCGTCCAGAAACGCCCGCCACGGTCATCTTTTCACCATGAACGGCGTGATCAACTTGAATAACGCAAAATACGAGCTTGATACCCGTCCGGTGGACGCCGGATGTGATTGTCCCGTTTGCAGAACTTTTTCAAGGGCTTATATCAGGCATCTGATGAAAGCAAAGGAAGTGCTTGCGCTTCGGCTTTGTGTTATGCATAACCTTTATTTTTACAATACGCTGATGGAAAAGATACGTGATTCATTGGAAAAAGATTCGTTTGAAGCTTTTTACGCAAGGTATGTCAACGTTTTGGATAAACGCTGTATCGACTGAATATTTATAAAAAACACTTGCTTTTTTAATCAAATACCTTTATAATGATATAAAATTGTTTTCGGAGGAACTATTATGTTGAATACGATTCTTACCTTAACGGCAAACAGCGGCCAGAGTACCGGCGGTTTTTTAGGCGGCGGTTCACCTACATTTCTTATCATTATGGTCGTTATGCTCGTCGTGATGTATTTTCTTATGATCCGTCCGCAGAAGAAAAAACAGCAAGAAGAACAGAAGCTGCGTGATTCCGTTCAGATCGGCGACGATATCACCACCATCGGCGGTATCACCGGCAAAATCGTAACCGTACGTGATGAATCCATCGTTATCGTTACCAGCGCCGATAAGACCAAGCTGGAATTCATGCGCTGGGCGATTCAGACCAATAACACCGCAAGCGCCAGAGCTGCTGAAGAAAAAGCCGCCCTCGACGCCGCAAAGGCGAAAGAAAAGGAAGAGAAAAAAGCCGGTAAGCGCAGAACCAAAAAGAGCGATATCGACGAGACCAAAGAATAAGATACTTGCCGGCGTCTTTATGACGTCGGTTTTGCTTGGAAAAAGCTCCTCGGAATCGATCCGGGGAGCTCTTTTTGATTTGGTATGTCAGCCTCTGAAAGCAGCAACTACCGTTTTGATGCGTTCAAAGAGTGTTTGAAGCTTTTCTGTGAGTATACGAAGGAAGTTAAGAAGCTTTTGAACGAAGGTGACTTCGCCGGCGGCATCAGCGGCCGTATAGGGAGAAACGGTGTTTGTTTCCCTGTTGAACTGCATGAAGCGCGGATATTCTTCATAGGTGTCAACCGTCGCCTGGAAATCCGTGTACAGCAGCGTTTCGATCATTTCTTCCAACGGGGCATTCGTCGCGTGCGGAAAATCTTTGAAGAACCAGGTCTGTTCGGGGAAGAGGCAGGTGGAAGCGTCGATCATGCGGTCGGGGGAAATATATGCGGGATCGGTGCCGGCAATCTCTTCATCGCTGAGCTTGTTTTTGTAATCCGCTGTTGTTGCGCCGAAGGAAGAATATTTTGTGTCTACAACACTGTCGGTAAGACGGGAATAAGAAGGTACGATCGGGATCGTGGAATAACCGTATCTGGAGAACACGTAGAGGTTTGCATCCTCATTCAGCTGCCGGAGCGTTTCCGTCTTATGCGCTCTTACGATTTCGTCATAATTATCAAGCTTCTCGATCAGCGCGGAACGGTCAACGTCGCTGTCTTTATACACAACGTTAAAAACGTAATCTCTGGAAGCGTCAACGTATTCATCCGGAACCATCGCCCAGATCGACGGCATGCCGGCAAACAAAGGAACCACGACCTCCGGCAGAAGGATCGGGGAGAGTTTTTCGAGCGCAAGGTTGCCGAAATTACATACGAAGTCAAGAAGCCCAAGGCCGTTTGCCACGGAAATGATACCGTTCAGCAGTTTTTCGTAATCCATGCCTTCAAAGGCATACTCCAAATAATACTGGATGGCGTCGCCTGAAAGAACCATTTTTCCGGAAAGCAGCTCGCCCGTATAGGTTTCGCCGTAGATCGCGGTGGTGTTGTAGCAAACGCTTCTGAGTTTTTTATCGCCGTATAGGCTGATATAAGAGGTTGTGACCACGCCGCCGAGGCTATGGCAGGTAAGAGCGACCTGATCGGCGCCGGAGCATTCGAGCACGTAATCAATGAATTTGTTGAGTTCTGCGGCGCTGTCTAAAGGATCGAGACGCCAATCGTAGCTGAAATCCAGTACGGAATCCTTTTTGATCGTGCTCGGATCCGGATACTCAAATTTGACTGCCGTATTGCCCGCCGGGGAACCGTCGGGTTCCAGAATGCAGCCGTCAAAAAATTCAAGCGCCAAAGGAAGAACCGCATTGGCCATTCCGTCCCAATCGTCCAAAACAAAATATTTGGCAATGATCGGCAGCGCCTTTTTGATCAGGTCAAGGATCTCTTCCTGAGACCAATCCCAAATGTAGCCTTTGGAAGGATCGTTTTTATCTTTATAAATATGCGCAGCCATAAAACCGTGAACGTTGATCATCGGTATATCCTTCTGCTTCGGGGCTGCGGCCGCAGCTGCGGTAACGGTAAGGACCGGAGCAAAAATAAGCAGAAGAGATAATAACAGCGCAAACGCTTTTTTGGTCAATTTCACTTTGGGTACACTCCTTTGCGTTTTATGTTTGTATTTTATCACAAACAATTTTGATTGTAAACATTTTTGCGTTTAATTTCAATAGATTCTTAAACATTTTCACTAAATAATGATTGAATTCATAAACTGTTCCGTATATAATATCATCTTGAAGGAAAGAGAATGGAGTTTATATCGGGATGTGGAATAGATTTATTGGAATTGTCTCTTTGGTTGCTGCCGCGCTGCTGCTTTTTACATCATGCGGAATACTTTCGCCGAACACTTCTTACGAGACCCAACCAACGGCCCCCCGAGATAATAACGGCAATGAGATCCCTGTTTACAGCGACGTGGATCTTACTGCGCTGGACCCGGAATTGTTTTATACGGATGAAAACGGACGCGTCAGGTATGCCGATTCTTCCGTGAAAATCTATTCGGGTATCGATATATCCGTATTTCAGGGAGACGTTGACTGGGACGCGGTTAAAAACGACGGCATTGATTTTGTGATGCTTCGGGTCGGTTTTCGCGGGTATACGCAGGGCAGCCTGAACGAAGATGCAAATTTCAGAAAAAACTGTGAGAACGCGCTGCGCTCAGGGCTTAACGTTGGCGTTTATTTCTTCTCTCAGGCAATTACGGCAGAGGAAGCGGAAGAAGAAGCGGATTACGTTCTTTCCCTGATCAAGGATTATGATATTCAATATCCGGTTGCATACGATTGGGAAACCATCGATTATGACAGCGCAAGAACGGATGGTTTGGATAATGAGACCATTACGCAGTGCGCAGTACGGTTTTGCGATAGAATTGCGGCAGCCGGCTATACGCCTGTGATTTATTTTAATCGCTCGCTTGGATATTTCAATTATGATCTGTCTTTGATCAAGGACTATCATTTCTGGCTTGCCGAGTACAAGGGCGCCCCATCGTTTATATATGATTATAAGCTTTGGCAGTATTCAAAGGATGGAACGGTAAACGGGATCGACGGCAGCGTTGATCTGAATATATCAATTCAGGATTATTCTGAAAAAGAAAGCGTAGGATGAAAAAATGAAAAAACTGGAAGAAAACTATTGCGGTATTTATTCTCTGATGCTCACGCCGTATTTTGAGGATAAGAGTATAGACTTTGATACGTACGAAGTATATACCGAGTGGCAGGTGAGTCAGGGGGTAGAGCATCTGTTCGCCGTATGCGGCAGCTCGGAAATGTCGGAATTGACACTGGAAGAGCGCTTGAAGCTCGCCAGGCTTACGGTAAAGCATAAGGGGGAAACCACCGTTGTTGCAACGGCAAATATGGAAAAGGATATGCCCTCGCAGATCGAAGAAGTAAAACGCATGAGCGATACAGGCGTGGACGGAATCGTGTTTACAACGAAAGGAATGGGCGACAGGGAAGACGAGCTCGTGGAATACATTGGGAATTTGAAACAGTATACGTCGCTTCCCGTATTTATGTATGAATTTCCAGGGGCCAGACCGCACTTGATTTCAGGGAACGTATACGGCCGTCTTGTAAAAGAATGCGGAATCTACGGCATCAAAGATACGACCTGTACCATTGAAGGCATTCAGGAAAAGCTGGATCAAAAAGGGGATTCCTGTGTGATCCAGGCAAACATGCCTTTCCTGTTTGAGGCTTTCAAACGCGGTTCCCGCGGCGTGATGGCTACGCCCACTTCCTGCGGCGGCGCATTTTTCCAGAGATTCTACGAAGCGTTTATCAGCGGCGATCTTCAACTTGCCGAACAGAGGTATAACGAGATCATTCTCTTGGATAATGCGATCGACAGCGGCTTTAACAATTCGGCAAAGTATCTTGTTCAGCTGCAGGGCGTGACCGGTATGCGCCCAATCAACAGAGGGCCGAATTCGCTTTCTTCCGCCCGTTTGGAAAGTCTTCGTTCGTTCCACAACTGGTGCGTTGCCAACGATTTGATGAAATAATTGAAATATTTAAAAAATACACTTGCAATTTATGGCGGATTGTGGTATTATAACGCCGTTGCGGAAGTAGTTCAATGGCAGAGCGTCAGCTTCCCAAGCTGAATGTTGCGGGTTCGAGTCCCGTTTTCCGCTCCAATTTGCCGCAGGCAAAATGCTTTGCTTGCGGCATTTTTCTTTGTGATCCACGCCGTTTTCAGTCTTGATTTTTTTGAAATATTTCGGAAAAAAAGTGTTGACAAATCAAAAACCGTGTGGTATAGTAATGAAGCCGTAAGGGAAGAGACAGTCAAATGTCTCATGTGGGAGTATAGCTCAGCTGGGAGAGCACTTGCCTTACAAGCAAGGGGTCACAGGTTCGAGCCCTGTACTTTCCACCATATATTTGGCCCGGTGGTGCAGTCGGTTAGCACGCCAGCCTGTCACGCTGGAGGTCGACAGTTCGAGTCTGTTCCGGGTCGCCAATGAAAGAGCCAAGCCGTTGGCTTGGCTCTTTCCAACCAAATGCCTCGGTAGCTCAGTAGGTAGAGCAGCGGACTGAAAATCCGCGTGTCGCCAGTTCGACTCTGGCCTGAGGCACCATGTGCGGCTTTAGCTCATCCGGTAGAGCGCCACCTTGCCAAGGTGGAGGTAGCGAGTTCGAGCCTCGTCATCCGCTCCATTTTTTGCGGTACCATAGCCAAGTGGTAAGGCAGAGGTCTGCAAAACCTCGATTCCCCAGTTCAAATC
>CAMVBR010000011.1 GCA_947165755.1 uncultured Clostridia bacterium | reverse complement strand
CTCGTCATTTCCACAGCCTCTTCAGCACTTCGCTTTTCAGAAACAAGGTATTCTTTTCGGAGGATTTGATCGGATGCAGTTTATCTGATTTTACAAGCTCATTGATATACTGCCGGGAGCAGTTCAGCAGGTCCGCCACTTCCGCTGCGGTAATGACGCGCTCAGAGGCGAACGCCCTGAAATCCTCCGCCGACAGCGGGATCTTTTTGCCCGTCTTGTAAAGCACGGAATCCGGGATGGACAGGTTCTCATCCCACTGCACGCCGTAGCCGCCGGTCTGAATCCCGACGTCGGCAAAATAATCAGGACGGCTCAACAGGATCGCAAACCGCGGCGTTTTCTCAAAATATGCCGTCAGGTCACACTTTCTGACCGTACCGTCCCGGAAGAACACCAGAAGACAGCGGGCCTGCAAGGGGATAACATCCTCGATTTTCGTTTTATTCCGTCGAACGATGCTTTCCGGCAGTTGACCTTCGTCGATCGGTGCGAGGTAATAGTCGTCCTGCTCGCACCTGCCGGCGCAGAGCATCAGCAGCGCATATTCGTCATACTCCTTCAGCCCGTTATCCCGCAGGATCTGCGCAATATTTTGCCGGTCGGATGGGACGATACGCTGCTGTACCCACAGCCTGCTCCAATAGGAATTAACCGTGCGCTCCCCCTTTTGCACAAAGGAAGAGAGCAGCAGCGGCGTTTCCCAAGGGTCGGCGTTTTCGGGCAGCTCAATATAAAACCGTTTGTTGGTCTCGTAGTAAAGCAGGTACGCCAGGTCTTTTTTTGAGGCGTCAGCCGCGTCCCGAATGGCAAAAATCTTCATAATAACACCAACGTTTCCAGATCATTTCCCAGATTTTTTCCTGCAGATTCCGCGGGATCACATCGTCCAATCCTTCCAACAGGATGGTTTTGTCGCTCTCCTTCAGGGGCGTCAATGCCGGGCGCTTGTCCGCCGGGATGAGCTTCAGGTTTTCCACCGTGGAGCGGGAACCGACGTAGCATTGTACCGGCAGATCGGCCATAACGTCATAATTATCAATTGCCTCCGGCGTTTCACACCGGCACAACAAAGACAGTCCGTGGTCAAACAGCGGCGCGAGACGGACGGTCTTCTTTTTTTTGTTCCGCAGAACCTCAATGTTTGCCCCGTGGCGGTCCCGGTTCAGGATCAGATAATCCACCACGAGCATTTGCCAGATATAGTCGCCCCATCCCATGCGCACACAGAAATCAAGCGCGCTTTCACCGTCCTGACGTTCATTTCCGGCATAGACGTCCAGCGCCTGTTTGTCTTCGCCCTTTTCTCTGAAATTCTCCGAAGCGCAGACCCAGGTATCCAAGACCTTTCCGTCCACAAGGACGTCCGCGTGGATCAGCTGATAGTGGAGATGCTCTACGCCGAGCAACGTCAGCAGCCGGTCAACAATCAGTTCGTTTACGCTCTCGTGCCCGACCACCCCGCGCAGATTATCGTAGTTGGAAAGCTTGTAATAGATCTTCCGCCCGCCGAGCTCCGACGACGCCTTCAAGAAAGACCCCGCCGTCCCGGAGGAATTGCGGATCTTGCTCCAGTTCAGATATGTCAGATCCTGTTTTTCGTGAATAATCCGTGTTTCCACTCTTATCACCACCTGATGATAGTATATCAATATGCTTGACGTATGTCAAGTAATATATTGTTGCCGGCTTTTTCATTGGAATGCGTTTTTTTGTGCCGCAAAGGATACGTTTTCTGAAAATTAAGGCAGGTAATCTTGAGGGAAAAAACACCCTTACTCGGATTAATATGACTTTTTTCTTCAAAAAAATTCACACATTCGACAGCTCTCCGTCCCTTTGGTATGATAAAGACACCAAAGAAACGGAGGGTTTTAGTTATGAAAGAAAAAACGGTCAAAATGAAGTTTACGGACTTCGAGTGCAATCTGCTGATAAATGGGATCTACGAGTGGCGAAATATACTTATCGAAGAGGACTATCCGACCGAGGACGTAGACGCGCTGCTGCTCAAGATCATCGACAAAGCGGAGGGCAAGTGATATGGAAAAATATGTTGTTGACGAACGCACCGGCTGGGAGTATGAACTGAAAGGCGAACAGTATTACCCCACCGGGCGGGTTATGAAGAACGGCGTAATGACGCCCACAGAGCAGCCGGAAGATAACGAGCCGGAGGAAGAACCCTGCGCGCAAGGCATCTGGTCACAGCGGCATTTGCAATTTATCCGTCAGCACAGAAAGCGCCTGTATCTTGACCTGTATATGTCCGGCAGGCTGAACGTCTACCTTGCCGAAATCGAATCGCAGGCGGAGGATCTTTTCTCCCGGTTCGTAAAAGAAATGGCGGAAAAGGAAGGCGTGACCGAAAAGCTGAAAGCGGAAGATCAGATGCGCTGGGTGGGGATGATGAATAATATCCGCCATCGCGCGACAGAGATTGTAAATAACGAACTGATTCTTGCGTAAGACCGAAGCGAGGCTTCACGCTCCGCTTTTTTATTCTCAAGTAACACGATCAAGCAAACGAAACGATAAAAACCGAACGGATCCATGTTTGATTATGTGTGGATTTTTTTTGCGAATAGCGGCGTTGTAATTGAATTACTGCAAAAATATTTCAAAAACTATTGACAAACTCTTTTTTCTGCAGTATTATGTTTACAACAAAGAAAAACGGTCTGAATCAGATAGGGATTCACGCGGTCGGCGAGCATCTTGACGATACTCTCAAGTGGCATTAAGAGTATACCATTTTCTTCCCCCGGTTGTCAAGAGTCCGTCTTATTTGTTAATACCGTAGAAAGGGGGAAAGCAGAAAATGGTATATATTGACGCGGTTCATTATGAACTGGATTCGTATGGCTATGAGTATATCGCCAAGATGAAGTGGACGAACGATCTCTATTCTCAAGCGACAGACGAGTGCACCAAGAGCCAGATGATTTCGTTTATCAACAACAATCCGAACGTTACGAAAACAAAATACTATCGCTATGGTCGTTGGATCGTAGGCGAAGACGTCCGTGTTGTTGACAACCGCTATCTTCGTACCGACGCAAACGATATAAAGGCGGATAATCTCGGCGAACTTCCGAGATATTAAAATGAATGACGCAGGATCCTATCCAACTGCGTCATTCCCCTTACGAGGTTCTGTCAATGCAATACGTAAAACTATGTGATCTCGCAACAATTAAATTTTGTTCGATAACACCATCAAGATCAAAGCAGCAAGCCATTCCATCCAAATGGCTTGTTTGTGCTAATTTCTTGGCGGATAACGAGATCGTCCACACTCCTATTGAGAATTATGTCGTTCCGGATGAGGAGTGGCTTTTGCATAAAGACGATATCGTTGTTAAAAGGATTACCCCAACTTTTATTAATTACATTGATTATTGTCCCGACGATGTTTACTGCGGGAATAATCTCATTATCGTAACGCCGAACAAAGAAATTGACGCTAAATATCTAGCGATGATTTTGAACGACAAGATCGGCGAGTTATCAAAAGAAAGCTCTGTAGGCGCGGTCATGAAATCGATCAGCCGACAGGATCTTGAAATGTTGGAAATACCGTTCCCAGATGAACACAAGCGACTGCTGCTTGGCGAACTATGGTACAACGGGATTGAACTGAAAAAGAAAAAAATAAAGCTGGCCGAGCTTGAAAATATACGAACGACTTACATTATCAAGAAAACAATTCACACATCCGGAGGAAAACAGAATGGCTAAAACAACATTTGATGATATCAAAAACGCTCTTTGGGCAGGCGCAAATACGTTTCGTGATAATATTGACGCATCCAATTATAAAGACTACGTTCTTTCCATGTTTTTTGTAAAATACCTGAGCGATACTTTTGACGAGAGCGTAAAAGAACTCGAAAAAGAGTACAGCGGGATTCGTCTTGAAAGACAAATAGCAAATCTGCCGTTCTTCCTTGAAAAAGAGTATACATTTGATTATCTTTTGGAAAACCAGTTTGCTCCTGATCTCGGAACCAAAATAAGCGAGGCGCTTACCGGAATTGAGAGTTCAAACGCTATTCTGAATGGCATTTTCCGCGGGATTGATTTTAACAGCGAGAGCAACCTCGGAAAAAAAGAACAGAAGAATCCCATCCTTCGCAACCTGCTGAATGATTTTGCCGATCTGGATTTGCATCCGAGTAACATTGAAGTTAAAGATGATAAAGTGCCGGCGGATATCGTCGGCGATGCCTATGAGTATATGATCGGTGAATTCGCCACAATGGCCGGCAAAAAGGCAGGAAGCTTCTTTACTCCGCAGCAGGTTTCTGAAATCATGGCGCAAATCGTATCCCCGGTGGAAAACGATCGCGTCTATGATCCCACCTGCGGTTCCGGTTCTCTGCTGATCCGCGCGGCGCGCAAAGGCGGATTTGATAAGGTGCAGATGTACGGGCAGGAAGTAAACAGTTCCGCCATCTCTATGGCAAGAATGAATATGTTCATCCACAACATTCAGGACGCAAAAATCGCATGGGGCGATACGCTTGCCAATCCGCAGCATCTTGACAGCGACGGCAATCTGATGAAATTTGATTGCATTGTTGCCAACATGCCGTTCAGCAAGGATAAATGGGCGGAAGGATTCAACCCCGGCGGCGAGGTATCCGAGGACGAAGACGAAGAAACAGAAAAAGCCAAAAAGGCAAAAAAAAGCAAGAAAAAAGAATTCAAGATGGAAGCCGGTCTCGACCGGTGGCACCGTTTTGATATGGGGGTGCCGCCTGCCAGCAAAGGCGATTGGGCGTTTCTGCTGCACATGATTGCCAGTATGAGCGGGAATGGACGCGTTGCCGCAGTAGCGCCGCACGGCGTGTTGTTCCGTGGCGCAAGCGAAGGACGCATCCGGCAAGCTGTCATTGATAAAAACCTGATCGACGCAGTGATCGGCTTGCCGGACAATCTTTTTTACGGTACCTCTATTCCCGCCTGTATCATCGTATTTCGGAGAGGACGCAGCGATACAAACGTACTGTTTATTGACGCATCCAAACAATTCAAAAAAGAAAAAGCAAAGAATGTTCTTAGAGATGAAGATGTGGCAAAGATCGTTGAAACGTATCTGAAGTATCGCAACGGAGAAAATGCAGAAATTGAAAAGTACAGTCATGTTGCTTCTCTCGAAGAAATAAAAGAGAACGAATATAATTTAAATATTCCGCGCTATGTCGATACGTTTGAAGAAGAAGAAATCATTGATATTGATGCCGTTAATGCAGAAATTGCTGATTTGAAAGCCCAAATTGCAGCAGTTGAAGCAGAAATGGATAATTATCTCAAAGAATTGGGACTGAAATAAGGATCATTTTATGAAAAAACAAAAAATCAAAGACGGCCGACCGTTTTCAGAAAGACATCCGAAGTTGAATTTATTGCTGGGGTTCATATTACTTCTTGTCCTGTTGGCAATAAGTTGTTTTGCTGTTTATCTGTTGATAAAGTACACAGGAATCGGGATAGGGCTTTTTATTGATTGGTTAAAGGATATTGCTTCAAAACTTGAAGCAGTTGTTATTGTCGCGCTGATAACCGGTTCGTTGTCTTTGACAGGAGTAATAATAAGTTCGATCGTTTCAAAAAGAATTGATTATAAGAAATCCAGAGCAACATATTTGGCGCAAAAACGAGAAAAATCATATGAAGCATTTATCGCAATGTTCTACAAAATTCAACGCAACGGAAAGAAGCCCGGCAGTTATACAGAAAAAGAAATGCTTGAAGACATGTTTGCTTTTTCTCAGGAATTAACGTTATGGGGTTCCAAAAAGGTTGCAGACAAGTGGGTGAAATTCCGTTTCAACGGAGCAAACCCTGATATTGCAAAAGAGAATCTATTTCTGTTAGAAGATATTATGAACGAAATGCGGCATGACATGGGTGTAAAACGCGTAAAAAAAGGAAATCTTTTATCATTCCTTGTGAATGACATAAAAGAATCGATGAAGGTGAAAAAATGAAACCTGAAATCAAACAACAAATACATCAACTGAATAATGGTGAAATACCGAATGGCTACAAAAAAACCGATTTTGGTGTTTTTCCGTGTGATTGGGTAACAGATAAAACCTTTGGTGACCTGTTTGAATTCTATGGTGGCCTCAGTAAGTCGCGGGATGAACTGGGAGATGAGGGGCACGCATAT
Source organism: uncultured Clostridia bacterium (assembly GCA_947165755.1). Lineage (GTDB taxonomy): Bacteria > Bacillota > Clostridia > Oscillospirales > Acutalibacteraceae > RUG806. The sequence continues at coordinate 13,880 of CAMVBR010000011.1, read as the reverse complement.
CTTCATTACGGAGATCTTCATAAGGGGGATTTCAATATCGCGTCTATCGAGGCATATGAAAAATTGCCAAAGTTAGACATATCACCTAAGGGGAACGAAACTTACCTTATGGAAGATGGCGACGTAGCATTCCTGGATGCTTCTGAAGATTTGGAGGGGACGTCACGCACTGTTTTAATTGACAATCCTGATAACGAGCCATTTATTGCCGGGTTACATATCATTTATGGGAAATCAAAGGATAACAGCCTTGAAAAATGGTTCAAACAGTATATTACTTCTTCATCAAGCGTAAAAAAGCAGTTTCAGCGCCTTGCGGTTGGTTTTAAAGTGTACGGGGTTAACCGAGATACTCTTCCCCGTATAAAGGTTGCCTACCCTGCTTCTTTAGAAGAACAATCACGAATTGCCGAGATCTTGATGAAATGGGATAAAGCGATAGAGCTGTATCAAAAACAAATTGAATTGCTGAAAAAACAAAAGAAAGCTTTTCTTTCTGAATTGTTCCCTCGCAAAGGCGAAATTGTCCCGAGACATCGTTTCCCCGGCTTCTCTGCTCCTTGGAAACAGCGTAAGGTTGCTGAACTGTTCAAAATCACGCGAGGTTATGTACTTGCCGCACCCCTCACAAGTGAATCCAAGTCCGAAGAAATGCCTTATCCGGTATATTCATCTCAGACAAAAGACAACGGTCTCATGGGGTACTATAAAGACTATCTTTATGAAGATGCAATCACATGGACAACAGACGGAGCTAATGCCGGAACAGTGAATTATAGAGCCGGAAAGTTCTACTGTACCAATGTTTGTGGGGTTTTATTGCAAGACAAAGCTACCCCCAATCAGATGATTGCGGAAGCCTTGAATAATGTCGCAAAAGGACATGTCTCCTATGTCGGAAATCCGAAGTTGATGAATAATGTTATGGCGGAAATCGAGATTTCTTTGCCATCAGACGAAGAAGAACGAAAACAGATTTCATCTTTCTTCGATCAACTTGACAACCTTATCACCCTTCATCAGCGTAAGTGTGAAAAGATTAAGTATCAAAGACAAGTGTTACAGCAATATCTATTGAATGGAATTGTGAGGGTATAACAATGGAAGAAACGGTTCAAGCAGTATCAGGGATTACAACACAAACGCCATTTTATATAGAACATCTTGATGCAATCGTCACGATGCTTGTTACAATTATAGGTTTTGTGGTTACTTATCTGATGACAAAAAGAAATTTTAAAGATGAAGTTAAAAAGAATAAAATAGCTTTGGCATCAGACCAAATTCAAACATTGCCATATGATATCTGTCAACTGATGGATGCTATGATAAAAGGCAAGAACCAAGAAAGTCTTTTACACCAATATGGTTCTATTTTGTCAAAGGTACTGGCATATGGCAGCAGTCATGCAATAAGAATTGCGATTAAAATGCAACAGATGTCCTATAAATCAGCAAGTACCATTTCGTTTGATGAAAGGCTACCCATGCTTGCATTGTATTCATTGTTGATAACACAGTTGAAATGTGACTTGACTTCTGAAATCATCTCACCGGAAAGCTGGTTTCAATTGCGAATGAATGATTATGAAACAATTCAACCAAAAATGAAGGAAGCAATAAATGGACTGGTCAAAGAGCTTGATTTGAATGACACTTTCAAGGTTTAGGAGCAATTATGGATAATAATCAAATCATTATGTACCAAACCGAAGATGGTTTGACGAAAATTGATGTGAAAGTCGGAAAAGAAACCGTTTGGCTGAACCAGGACCAGATGGCAGAATTGTTTCAAAGAGATAAATCGACCATTTCCAGACACATCAAAAATATCTTTGAAGAAGGAGAACTTAACAAGGAATCAGTTGTTGCAAAAATTGCAACAACTGCATCGGACGGTAAAACGTATTACGTAGAATACTACAGTCTTGACGTTATCATTTCCGTCGGTTACCGTGTAAAATCCCTTCGCGGTACCCAGTTCCGCATTTGGGCAAACCGTGTCTTAAAAGAGTATCTGATCAAAGGCTTTGCCATGAACGATGATTTGTTGAAATCATCCGGCGGCGGAGATTATTTCAAAGAGCTTTTGGAACGGATCCGTGATATTCGTTCCAGTGAACGGGTTTTTTATCGGCAGATCCTCGACATCTACGCAACGAGTATCGATTATGACAAAAACGCGGAAACCAGCATTCTGTTTTTCAAAACCGTTCAAAACAAAATGCATTTTGCCGTCAGCGGACACACTGCACCCGAAATCATTTATCTGCGCGCAGACAGCTCAAAGCCTTTTATGGGGTTAACAAACTTCAAAGGGAAAAGGCCACAGAAATCCGAAATTGCAACGGCAAAAAACTATTTGAGCGAGCAGGAGCTTAAAGAGCTTAACGCTATCACTTCGGCCTATCTGGATTTCGCGGAATTGCAAGCGCTGCGCCGCAAAACCATGACGATGCAGGATTGGATCGCAAAACTTGACGATTTTCTTCACATGAGTGATAGTGAGGTGTTGCAGAACGCGGGAACGATATCTCACGAAATGGCTTTGGAAAAAGCACAACAGGAGTATCAGAAATACAGAAATCAAAATAAAGATGAACTGTCTCAGGTAGAAGTCGATTTTTTGGAATCTGTAAAGAAAACGCAAAAGCTTCTTGAATCAAAAAAAGGAAAAAAGTGAGGAAGCACCATGCTCGATCATACAATGTTTAATGAACGCCCAGAGTGCCAGGAAAGAGTTATCTCATTCTTGCAAAAAATGGGCTATGAATATGTTTCAAGGAGCGAGGCGGAACAAAAACGCGGCAGCTTGTCCAAAGTGATTTTTACGGACGAGCTGATTCGCTTTTTAAACAAACAAACATTCAAATATAAGAACTTTGAGCTTAATTTTTCCGGGGAATCCATCCAACGTGCTGTCAACGCGCTGGACGCATCCCTTTTGCAGGGGCTTGCCATGGCAAGCAAGGAAATCTATAACCTCCTTACGCTTGGAATCAGCGTTGAAGAAAACGTTGTGATCGATCACGATGTACCGGTTCGACAGTCATTTGACCTTTCCTTTATTGACTTTGAACATCCGGCAAATAACATTTGGCAGGTTACCGAAGAATTCAGTGTGGAACGTCCGAACGGGCAGTATGCCCGTCCTGATGTGGTTATTATGGTAAACGGGATTCCGCTGGCGGTAATAGAATGCAAAAAATCAAGCGTTGACGTAAAAGAAGGGATCCTTCAAAACGTCAGGAATATGGGGCCGGATTACATTCCCCATCTGTTTAAGTATACGCAGATGGTTATCGCCATGAACCCAAACAAAGTCGTTTACGGCACTTGCGGAACAAGCGCGGACTACTTTGTTGAGTGGCGCGAGGATGACGTGCAGTGGCAGGAAGAAATCTGTAAAAGATGCTCCCCGGATGGAAAAATCATTGAACAGGACCGCGCGATCACCTCTTTGCTTGACAAAAAAAGATTCCTGACCCTGATTCACGATTATATTCTTTACGACAGCAACATAAAGAAAATCTGTCGCCATCAACAATTTTTTGCTGTTGAAAGTGCGATCAAACGAATTAACGGGGAGGATGGTAAAGGAACCACCGGAGGCGTTATCTGGCACACGCAAGGCAGCGGCAAATCGTTAACGATGGTTATGTTGGTCAAGAAAATCCAGTTCTTGAAAGTCAAGGAACATCCGCGCTTTGTTATAGTCACAGACCGTGTGAATCTTGATAAACAGATTCGGGATAATTTTGCCAACACACAAATGGCCCCTGTGCGCGCCGCGACGGGAAAAGGCCTGAAAACCATATTAAAAGATAAAAGCAATCTGGTTGTTACTACTTTGATCAACAAGTTTGAAACCGTTTGCAAAAATCATTATCTGGAAGAAGACAGCGATAAGTTCTATGTGTTAATAGATGAAGCGCATCGCTCCCAGTACAACGCTATGTATAATTATATGCGCGAAGTGTTGCCGAACGCCACGTTCATCGCTTTTACTGGCACACCTTTGATTGCAAAATCCAAGCGCAATACTTATCAGAAATTCGGGGATCCAATCCACAATTATACCATGAAGCGTTCGATTGAGGATAAGATTACCGTTCCACTGGTGTATGAAGGACGAAAGGTAAAATAGAATGATCCGTCCAATACAATAGACGCTTATTTTGATAGTTTGACTGAAAATCTTCCGGAGGAAGTTAAAAAAGAATTAAAAACTAAATACAGCAGATGGTCAAAACTTGCAGAAGCAAGCAGCAGAATCAACCTGATTGCATTTGATATCTATGATCATTTTGTCAATTATTGTTTGCCAAAGGGATTAAAGGCAATGGTCGTTTGTTCTTCAAGAGCAACGGCTGTTGACGTGTTCAATATCATCTCTTCCCTCCCCGGGAAAAAAGCGAATCCACGTGTGGTTATCACTTTTGGAGACAAACGAGAAGGTGATGACGACGATGTTACTTCCGCAGCCATTAAAAAAATCAAAGATTACCACGATAAACACGTCAAACCGCTGTTTGGCGATAATGATGAAAAATACACCGACTCTGTTTGTGATGATTTTAAGAATCCGGACGGAGATATCAACATGCTTATTGTGAAGGATATGCTTTTAACAGGCTTTGATGCACCTGTTGCAGGCGTATTGTATGTTGATAAAACCTTACAGGAGCATAATCTTTTACAAGCGATCGCGCGTGTGAATCGAGTGTATAAAGGCAAAGATTTTGGTTTGATCGTTGACTATTGGGGAATCTTCAAGAAACTGAGAACGGCAATAGATTTGTACGACGATGCCGAATCCTCGATGAACGCATACGATCAGGCGGATATTGAAGACGCAATCCTTGGGCCGATAGATGAAAAGAACAAACTGGAAGAAGCGCACAAAGCGCTTTTCGACTTGTTCCCGGGATTCGACGACAAAACCACATCAGACGAATGGCAGTTGAGTCTTGAAGATGAAGTTAAACGGAATGACTTCTATGATAAACTAAAAACCTATGCCAATTTATTGAATCTTGCATTAACGAATCGCGATATCTTTGTTGAAATCGGATTCGATAAACTGGAAGAATACCGCAAGGATTATCGTTTTTTTGATAAGCTGCGTCAAAGTGTGATAGAACGTTTTGACAATGAGATTGATTTATCAAAATATGAAGCAGGCATTAAGAATCTGCTTGATACCTTTGTCAACGCGACCGATGTACATCAAATAATTAAGCCCGTTTCTATTACGGATGAGGCAGCCATGGCAAAGCTGCTTCGATCAGATGAACCAAATAGTGTAAAAGCGGACAAAATCAAAACAAGAATTGAATCTGAACTGAAACAGGTTCGATATGATGATCCTCTCCTATTTGAGGAGTTTTCCACGAAAATCAAAAAAACTTTGGCGGAATACGATGAAACAAGAGACGCCGACAAGTATTTTACTGCCATGGAAACAATGGCGGACGATTTCAGAAATGGAAGACTATCAAGGGATTATCCATCGTCTATCGCTAATGACAGCGATACGAAAGCGTTCTACGGAGCTGTTGTAACTGTTCTGCGTTCAAAAGTAGCCTTTGAATTGACTGACAGCGTTGAAAATGTAATTGCAGAATTTGCGAGAAAAATCACAAAGGCTATTTCTGATCATGCGAAACGAGATTGGAAGCATAACGAGGTTGTCCACAAACAAATTCACCGTGTGTTGGACGATTGCTTGTTTGATATGTTTGATGCCATAGGGTATGAAATCAATAATTCGAATATTGATATGCTTGACTTGATTATCGATGAAATCATGAAAGTGGCGGTCGCAAGATACTGATGAATACTGTTGAATTAGATTTAGGACCAATTAACGGATCCGTTGAAGTGCAAATACTCCGGAAAAAAATTAAAAACGTTCATCTGAAGGTTTTTCGCTCTTTAGAGGTTGTTCTCTCTGTTCCGGAGCTTGTTCCGGATGAATGGATTGATTCGTTTCTGTTTGCCCGCAAAAAATGGATCGACGATCAGATTACAAAGTACAAAAAATCAAGCGGGTACAATAACCTTTTGGATATCAGAAATGGATCGTCTACGCAATTTCTCGGCAAGGACATGCGAATTTACAAAGAAGCATCATTAATAAATCATGTTGAGATCGACGAAAAAAAGGTGAACTTGTTTTTGACAGACGTTACTGATGAAGATCTTGTTCAACGTGTCTTTAATAAATGGTGGCGGAAATCTGCAGAAACGATTTACATACAAGAAGTTGATCGGTATTATGAGAAGGTTTTTCGAAAATACAATATAGATAAACCTACGATTGCTATAAAAAAGATGAAAACACTTTGGGGAAGTTGTACTCCTGAAAAGAACAAGATAACACTTAACGAGTATTTATTAAAAGCAAATATTCGTTGCATTCAATACGTTGTATTGCATGAATTGACACATTTGTTGTACCCGAATCATAGTTCGGAGTTTTACGCTTTTTTGACCATTCACATGCCAGATTGGAAAGACAGAAAAAAGCAATTGGATAATGAAGTTGTGCAGGGTTTATAAGTCCTCTTAAGGAGTTCATTAGCTATGGACAAAGAAGCAATAAAAGAAATCATATTTAACGCCCAGGAAACCGATTTTGTTGATTTCAAGCGTGAGTTTTATCCTAAAATAAAGAATTCAGATTTGCCCAAAGACGTTGCAGCGTTTGCAAATTCCGGTAACAAACGGGATTGCTTGCTGATTTTTGGAGTCGACGATAATACTAGAGAGATCTGTGGTATAAAAACAGATTCGTTGCCCTCACAGGATAATCTCGACGCATATATTTCAGACGTAATAGATCCCTTTATCTCAACGGAAATCGGCTCATTTGAAATTGAAAAAGACAAACATATTGGTTTTATTGTAATTTCTTCAACAAATCATAATCCGCCCTATTGTATTAAGAAAGATTGTGGAGCCGATAACTGCATTAAACAGGGGGATGTTTATATCAGGAAAGGAACGTGTAATAAAAAAGCCACTCGTTGTGATCTTGACAATATATATAAGAACAACGGTAGTGTCAATGTAAAAATACATGACGATATTCTTGTTGTTGAACCTCTCCATTTTGAAAACAGTATTTGTGATCCAACCTATGGGCATATAGATTTAGAGTTGACAAATGAAAGGACATACCCAGTTTTGATAGATTACGGGGTTATTCGGTTTTTCTTGAAGTCATTTTCTGTAAATAGAAGCATTGTTTCTCAATTATCCACAAAAAATCTCAGAGAAAAGCCGTTGGTTCTTCCTGCAAATTCAAGGGATGTCTATACGTTGCTTTTTGAGTTTACAAGTCAAGACTGTGTGAATTTCGGGTTCGATTGCACTGGAATGCTGGATCATCCTATCTTAATAAATACAGAGTTGCATGATATGGATGGTAATGTGTTTTATAGTGATGAAAAAGAGATAACCATGATCGCACGCGGGAGTATCCTGCATAAAGTATAGACATTCATTAATAGTGATTTAGTGGATATTCTAAGAGGAGATCCAAATATGGAAAAAGAGAAAAGCCCTCGATGCTTATACCACAACAGTTTTGCTGGTTTTCTCAAGGAGGCAGAATCGTCGATCCTTGGGTTGTTGTGTGATAATTATCACGGTGACGCGCAGACGACGACAAGAGAAGCATGGAAGGGCGAGATCTCCATTATGCGGGATACCCTGTCCCGGCTCGTTGATCAGAATGGACGTATCGTATTCGAGTATGATATCCCGCGGCTTGGCAAGCGGATCGACGTTGTTCTGCTGTATAAAGGAATTGTTTTCTGCCTCGAGTTTAAGGTCGGTGAAACACGGATCAATGAAGCGGACGTGGATCAGGTGCTCGATTATGCGCTGGATCTGAAGAATTTCCACAAGTTCAGCCAGGATAAAGTGATCGTGCCGATCCTTGTTGCGACAAATCTGAAAACGGTTTCTTCTATTATTCAGATGTCCGTCTATGACGACAGAGTCGTGAATCCTCTGTATACGGGCGCGGCCGGTATTGTCGATCTGATTAACGGGGTTTTGAACAAGTTCCCCTATGAAACCCCAGTCGATCCGAACTGGATTATCAGCCCCTATGCCCCCACGCCGACGATCATCGAGGCCGCACGGTCGCTTTACGAAAATCATTCCGTAGAAAACATCACGCGGCATGAGGCGGATAAGGTTTCTACAGACAGAACCATTGCGTATATCCTGGACGTGATTAAATACAGCAAGGAGAACCAGGAAAAAAGCATCTGCTTTGTTACTGGCGTTCCCGGCGCGGGAAAAACGCTCGTTGGGCTTGACGTTGCGATCCGGCAGACCTATCAGGGACAAACCGAGCCGGTAAAGGATGAAGGCGCGGTATATCTGTCCGGCAACGGTCCGCTTGTAGCCGTGCTGACGGAGGCGCTCGCGCAGGATAACTATAAGCGCTGCCGTGAAATCGGTGAAAAGAAGAAAATGACCGATTCTCGCCGAGAGGTGAGCAAGTCGATCCAGATGATCCACCGTTATCGCGACAATATGCTCGCTAAAATCAAGAATCCCGTGGAAAACGGGATGTTGGAAATCGATCCGACCAAAGCTGTAAAGATGGAGGCCGCCGGCTTCGGTGAGGTGGAGCACGTAGCGATCTTCGATGAAGCGCAGCGCTCGTGGACGTACAAGAGACTGGCTGATTACCTCAAAAGAGGCGGAACCTATGGCAACAAACTGAAGGTCCCGAATTTCCCGGTATCCGAGGCAGCGTTCCTGATTTGGTCACTCGATCAGCGTGAAGACTGGGCAACGATCATCTGCCTTGTCGGCGGCGGGCAGGAGATCAATACCGGTGAAGCCGGGATCTCCGAATGGATTCAGGCGATCAACGAAAATTTCCCGCATTGGAGTGTTTACATTTCTCCCAAACTGACGGACGCCGAATACGCAGAAGGGCGTGTCAACGAGCTTTTAGCCGACAATCCAAACGTTACATACTCAGAGGATCTGCATCTGGGGGTTTCCCTGCGTTCCTTCCGTGCGGAAAAGCTGTCTGCTTTCGTGCATGCGCTGCTATCCTTTGACGCAAGCGCAGCAGATATTTATGCGGAAATCAAAGACAACTATCCCATCGTTTTGACGAGAGATATGGAGAAGGCAAAGGCATGGCTCCATGGTAAGGTAAGAGGAACGGAACGCACCGGTGTGTTGGTGACCAAAGAATCTGCAAGATACAAGCCGTTGGCGATACATATTCTGCCGTCCGGAGATGAAAACGCGGTCCATTGGTTCCTTGAGGATAAAGCCGATACAAGGTCATCCAATTATCTGGAGGACGCCGCCACGGAGATCCAGGTACAGGGGCTGGAGTTGGATTATACCTGCTTACTTTGGGACGCCGATATGCGGTATAAAAACGGTAAATGGCATTTTTATCGATTCAACGGCAAAACGCAGTGGAATGAATTAACAGGTACCACCGAGAGCCAGCAGGAACAGATGAAGTATATGCTGAACGCCTACCGCGTTTTGCTCACCCGCGCCCGCGCCGGCATGGTAATCTGCGTTCCGGAGGGAAATCCCAATAAGACGCCAAGCGGCTTCTGGGAAGATAGCACCCGCCTGCCGGAGTATTATAACGGTACATTTGAGTATTTGAAAAGCTTGGGAATTGATGTTATGTAACAATAAATACATTGTTCTTTTGTGCCAAATAATATGCGGTTTGTTAATCTCTTAGAGCTACTGGGATATTGTTTTTATGAGAAAAACATATTTGCTTGAACACATATTGAAAGGAATGGTGTATCAATGAGCCAATACACAGAAATGCTTGAAGTAGAAGCAGAAACGCTGCAACCAGACGAAGATGATTACGAAAAGCGACTGCTGGAAGTTGCATCTTTTTTTAGAAGTTTTGATGATGCGTTCACTGTTTTTTTGATAGAACATGGCTATAAGGGTGCGCCAGAAAACGAAGAAGAGAAATTGAAATATCTTCGAGAGAAGTTCAGCAAAAGCGGTGTTCCACTTCATCGGAATTATAAAACATGGTTTCAACGGAAAAATCCGTTGGATAGAGATATTGTTTTTTCAATATGTTTTGCCTTTGGCCTTAATGTTTCGGAAACCGATGACTTTTTTCGCCGTGTACAGTTAGACCGTAGTTTTGACTGCCATAAGATAAATGAAATTGTATATTACTTCTGCATTAAAAACGGGCTAAATTATTCCGATGCCCAAGAAATCATATCCCAAATTCCAAAACCGGAAAAAACTAAAACGATTCCAGCCAAAGATGCTCTGTACACAAAAACAATCAAAGATTTTATAAACAGTATCGACGATAGAGAAAAACTGATACAATATCTTTCCAGCAACATTCGAGATTTTTCGTATAACAATACGACTGCAATCGAATTTATCCGTAATATTTGGGAGCAAATCAGAAAAGAAAAAGGGTTGGCAGAACAAGAAGGTTGTCTTATTGAAAACATAAACCGAGCTGAAGATAAAAACAAGAAAGGGGATACTGATACACGGTCAAAAGAAGTTATAGAGCAGGAAGTCAACCGAGAAAAAGAGTATCGTTTGGATGATTATGTTATTACGAAGAATAATGCTTCCACTTGGACGATTTTCTCTCAGATTCTTGGGCTGGATAATGGAACAGCGGACAAATATGCAACAATACCATATAATCGATCTATTAAGAAGGTGCTTGATAATAATAAGCTGATGCCTCTTCGTGCAAGCGATTGCTTCCCAAGTCAAGAAAATATAGACAGCCTTCTTCGCGGCGAAATGGGTGATAATGAAAAAGTTAGGAAGATGTTGATCTTTCTTGTTTTCTATTCGTATTGGGTGAAGAAAAATATAGCAAGCAATAATGTCTACTACGTTGCAAACCTGGATGACACGAAAAGATGCTTAGACAGAATTAATAAATATCTGAGGGATGCGGGATATCCATCATTGTATGCTGGCAATCCTTATGATTGGTTGTTTTTATGGTCGATGAACGATGATTGCCCTCTTAATGCCTTTAGAACATACATCGGTGAAGTCTTTTCAATCAAATCGGAACAAGATTCTGTTTACTGATTGCATTGCAGGATAAAAATCAGGATTCTCACATTATATGGTATTATCATGACACAAAGGTATAAGGCGGTGTTTTTTTTTGGATCACAGAATTGCGTTGAAGTCAAATACCCTGCTTCGCTTGCGTACAGGTAAAGGCGAAGAAATTCAATGTGTCATTGAAAATGAAATCGGTCGGGGCGGTTCCTGTATTGTTTATGAAGTATCGCGAGAAACAGCAACGGGCGATCAATCATTTTATCGGTTGAAGGAGTTTTATCCTTACGACCTTAGCATTACACGCGAAGAGAACGGAGAATTAATTCCTGCATCTGCCGATAAAGAGGAGTATCATGAAAGACAACGGAAATTTCAAACTGTTTTTTCAGAGACAAACCATTTGTTTTATTCAGATGCAAATTATCCCTCTATAACAAACCAACTCGATCGAGGTGTATGTTTCTGAGGAAGATGCCAACAAAAGAAATGATTACTTGGCTAGTTTTGATGGTACTGCGATTGCCTCGGGGTCTCATGTTGTAGTTGGAACTGTTGTTGTCCGGACATCGGATGAATTGACCGCATCCCAACAAAAAGAGTTAGAGCAAAACATTATACTGGCTCTTACAAAAGTTGAATAATTCAACTTTACTGTTTTTCAGCACCTCACAGGTTCGAGTCCTGTTTGTGGTGTCATGATAAATTACAAATAAATAGCAGTCCGTGCACCGTATGAGTAATAAGCTTTTGCTTATTTATCATGCGGTTTTTTTGTTAGTAAGCTCTTTCTTCGGTTTGTGCTGTAGAAAGGGCTTTTTTGCGTTTTTACATTTTTTTTGAAAAAAAACATGCAAAATCCTTTGAACAAAATCGAAAAAAACTCCCTTTAATAGAGGGAATGAAAAAAAAGAAATGACACCCCCAAAAACATGGTCTCTCATTCCTTACTTAATGGGGGCTTTCAAAAAAAAGGAATCACCACCCGAAAAACATAGCCGCTAATTCCTTACTTAGTGAAAGCAGTTTTTGAATACATCCCGCGATGACAATTGAATCCCTGCACGATTCCCAAAACCGCCATGACCTTCCAAAAAGGAAGCGAGCGCCCGCAGCCTGAAACGGCTGCGACGACCGCACAGCGTCCATAGAAATATGCGGAGTGCCTGTGGGAACGGAAACGGAGCAGGAGAGAATCCCCCCTTTTGCATTTGAACTTACATACCGTTTTCCGAAGAATCCGTACCGATTTCCACTCCCGACCGGCTGAACGACCGGTCGGTCAAAGAACGGATCTCCATCGGATAACGGTACAAAAACCCCGGCTGTCAGTCGGGGAAAAATGCCCCGGAAACGGGGTCTCTCGAAAAATCCAATTTAAGAGGCAGGTGAAAAAAGCATGGGCAGACGAATCAAAGAATTCCACGCGTTTTACGACGTGGGCGACGATGAAGCGCAGATCGACAGCTTCGACCGGAAACTGAACGAAGAGATCCTCGCGCTCGCGAAAGCGGAACCCGGCGCGGTGTGGATCGGTTACGACGAGGAAGCGCCGACGTATTTGCGGGCCGCGGTCAAAAACGAAAATATCGTGATCGCGTTCCGTAAATCGATGAGCGACGCCGCGAAAAAAGCGCTGGCCGAAAACGGCAAACGGCACAGTGGAAATCTGCGCCGCGGCAACGCAAAAGCAAACGACTGACACAACAATAAATTCTCAAAAGGAAGGAAGTGATCTGCGTTATGGCAGAAAATATAATGCCGCGGAACAGTTTTTTCAAGATGCCGAAGATCCTGTTTGCAGACGAAGCGTATCAGCCGCTTTCCACCGAAGCGAAGGTGCTGTATGCACTGCTGAACGACCGGAAGCAACTTTCCAAAAAGAACAACTACCGGAATCAGATCGGCGAACCGTTCGTGTTTATGACCATTGAAGAAACCTGTTTAAGGCTGCGCTGCGGGCATGAAAAGGCCTGCCGCTTGTTCAAGGAGCTGGAACACTTCGGGCTGATCTTTCGGGAAAGCCAGGGCTTCGGAAGAGCGGTGAAAATCTATCCGGTGGACGTGTTCTGAATTTCCGCATCAAGCTTTCCGCTTTTCGGAAAGAAATAAGACTGAGCCAAATAAGACTATTTACTTACCGAAGAAGAGTAATAGAAAACCGATGCTTTTTCGGCGTGACGTCTGCGATTCTGACGAAGCTTCCATACCGTTTAACGCCGGCAAAGAAGCAGTATATGTTGATTGCAAGTGCGGAAACGCCGGAGTGATCGAGGTACGTTCGGCAGACAAAACCATTTCTTCTTCGGCAAGTAAAAAGAGTTTAATCATTTACAGTCGCTTCCCAAAGAGCAGTAAAACCGGAAAAGAAAACCGACGTAATCGGTTCGGTATCGTATTAGCAAGCATTGGATTTGTGCTACAAATCCGCTTGTTGCCGGACACCACACCCGGCAAAGAAAAAGAATGAAAAGGAGTTAATAAAAGGATGAACCGTATTTTTAATGAACACGTGCGGCTCGATCAATCTGAAGAGGATGAGCTTATCCGTCTTTGTGATACGCTGCACTGCTCTAAATCTGACGTCTTCCGGCGGCTGCTCAAATACAAGATCGTCTACGGAAAGCCGCCTGTTGAGTTCGGAAAAGTAATTACAGAGCTGCGTAAGATCGGCGTCAACCTGAATCAGCTTGCGCGGTCTGTGAACGCCAACGGTTTCTTTAACGCCGCAGAATTGCGGCAGGCGCTGGATGATTTATACGCCCTTGAACACAAGCTGAACGAGTCCG
>CAMVBR010000010.1 GCA_947165755.1 uncultured Clostridia bacterium | reverse complement strand
ATGATCACGGCGATCGCAAGCGCAAGAATTTTGCTGAACTTTTTCATAAATTTCGTCCTTTCTTTGCCCGTTTGGGGCATTTTGTTTTTTTGCCCCGAAGGGGCGGGTTTGGTGTGCGGTCCGGATGCGGACAGCGCTATTGGTTTTTATCTTCCGCTATACGGCGAGAAGACGACGTGGGCATACAGCCCCGGGGATTAAGAATTCACCCTCACCCCTTTCCTTCGCCGTAAGCTGAAGATGTATATCAATACGGCTGTAAGCATCAGCAGTAAGCCGCAGGATATATAAATTGCCGTACCCCGGCCGCCGGTGGAAGGAAGCACCGTTCCCCGCGGGGTATTGGGAATGGCTACCGTAATAAGACCGTTTTGCTCCGTTACGAACCCGCTGCCGGTAGCCGCGGCAAAATCGGGGTTGGTCACCGTAACGGCGCCGTTGCTTCCGATGTTGATTACAACGTGGCCGGAAAGCGTTTCATAACCGGGGGGTGCGCCGGTTTCCACCAGATAATAGGTGCCGGGCCAGAGCGAACCGATCGTTCCTATGCCGAGGGGCTCGGTTTGATCCGCATCCGCAAAGCCTGCGGTAACGATCTCACCGATCTCATTGCCTTCAAAATCCGTTGCGGGCGTTGTATGATCGGCGTCGGCATACAGCATGAACACTGCGCCGTTGATCTTCAGAGCGTTATTATCGGCATCCGTTTTTACAAGCTGAATCGGAATGGGATCGCGCTTGAGCTTGTTGAAGAAATGCACGTCGTGCTCTTCGCCCTCGTGAATGGTGCCCGCGCCGCAGTACTCGCCGAAGCTTTGCTGTACTCTCGGCGGCGATTGAACGGTGCCGTTCTCGCTGCTGGAATCAACGGTAGTGTTGACGTATTCGTAGAGGCTGTTGGGATCGCTGAGCCCTGACGTATCCTCCCAAATCATATAACTGCAAAGGGGAGGTACGTTCAAAAATACAAGCGAATCGCCGCCGCGCAGCTCTACGGTAAAGGTATCGGTGGTTGGGAAGTGGCCTTTATATACCACGTAATTCCCGTCTTTATCAATAATATTGTAGGCAATGGGATCGTCCTGGTGGTCGTCCCAGGTATGGGTAGAATATTCGGATTCCGCCAACGGCTGCGACTTATCTGTCCGGTCGTCCAAAGCGGGATCAAAGGTATAGCCGAGGCCGTAGCGGTTGGTAATGTAACCGGTGACGGTAAAGGTCTCTTGCGGCCAGATCTGCGTGGTACCGTCGGTTTTGTAAACGGTTTTTGTTGCCACAATGCTGTTGGGCTCAACGTACTTGTTTGAAACCTCTATGGTGTGGTGCGCGTCTTCATAAATCGTGCCGCCTAACCAGTAATCGCCGTCGTTGTTCACGCCGGAAGCTTCCGGGTACGGGTGCGGGGGATACGGCAAAAGCTCACCTTCGCCGCTTTCTCTGTACTGGTTATAACCTTCGGTTGATACCCATTGATACCCCTGCGGAAGCTCATCTCCCGGTTCCCAGAAGGCGTAGGTACAATCCTTGGGAATATTGACGAACCGGACGTATTCGCCGGCCTTCAGATGCAGTGTGATATCGCCGGTGGAGGCCACGTGCATCTTATACCCGATTCTTTGGCCCTGCGCGTTATACACATGGAAGGCGCCGGTATCGTTCGAGTGCGCTATCCATTCCGGAGTTGCGCCGTGTGCGGCATCGCCTTTGGATTTATCGGTACGGGTATCGAGCGAGGTATCGAACAGGAAGGGGTTGCCGTTCGGATCGAGAAGATACCCTTTGATGGTAAACTCAACGTCGTCGTCCGGCGGGTTGGTTCCGGTATCCAGAAAGATCTTCTTGACGTCAAGACTGCCCTTCAGTTTGTTGACTGCGGAAAGCGAATGGCTGCCGTCGGAGTCGCCGAGATAGTTTTCAACGATGTAAACGTCCTTTTGGGTGAGGTTGTCGTTGACCTTACCGTCTTCATCCGCCGCCATCTGCACGGCGGAATCGTTATCTTCGTTGCCGTAGAACATGGGGCGAACAACCTCGCCGTCCAGAAGGTAGTGATAGTCGATCACGGGCTCAAGAACGCGGTATTCATAACCGGGATCCAGCGGGTCGCTCGAGGAATCGACCAGACCGGGTGTGATATAGAACGAGATAGACCATTCGTTCGTTTCGTTGAACAGGAACCGGCTGCTGGTTTCCCAGGTGCCGTCCGCATTGCGGTGGAAGACCTCGAAATCATCCCAGTTGTCATCCGGGCCGTTTGCCGGGTCATACAGCCTGCGCTGCAGGTAAAGCGTGACCTCGTCCATTCGGTCTTCCGCGTTGTTCAGATTATCAAGCCATTCCTTATCGATGGTCATCAGCATGGTTTCCAGCACCAGAGGATCGCTGTTGAGCACGTTGATGTTGCCCGTACCGGAGAGCGTCTGGTCCACGGTTACGGTATCGCCCTGCTTTTTACTGAGCTGATAAGAGAAGGTCATGGGTTCCCGGTTCGTTTTCAGCGTATAAACGCCGGTAACGGGGTCCTGAACGATCTGTTCCTTTACATCGGCAGGAAGTTCATCGTAGGTTGTAGCGCCGTTCATGATCTGCGTGATGTAATCCAGCGCGTCCTGCGAGGGCCACACCATGAATTCCACGGTGTATGTGACGCCCGCCTCTAACTGGAAGTTATTGCCCATGTGCCATTCCACGTTGCCCGTTAAAGGATTATACGCCGCGGGATTGCAGTTATTGGGAAGGGTCCACGGGGTGGTCACACCGTTTTTTGTGATATAATACTTGAAATTATCCGCTTCCAGAATACCGGCGACGGGCACCTTTGCACTCAGCTCCGTCTCTTCGGTGATACCGTCGTCGATGCTCACGTTGGTCCAGCCCAGCGTGGCGGCGATGGCGGCGCGGATCTCGTTGAAGGCGTTGTAAAGCTCGTCTTTATCGCTGACGTTGAAGCAGTGATCCGTGCCGTCTTTACCAACGTTTGTATGCCCTTCTTCGGTAAGATTTTCAAGGTTCGTAACGTTATTTGAAATACCGATGGAATAGAAGCGTTTATTATGGCTGATGATCGATTCCACCTGATCCAGCGCGGCGGCGTAGTTGTTGCCGAGGTTATCGGAGCTGCCCTGCCCGAACACGCTGTAATCACGGTAATAACTGTATGGACTGTTGTCGGTGGTATACATATCCCTTACCGAGTTGCCGGTTCTCACTAATTCCGTATCCGTCATCGCGTCCTGCGGCGAACGGGTCATACGGAAGGTGGGGTTACCGTCGGTAATGAAGATCACGAAGGTAGCGCGCTCAGGGTCGAGATCGTTGATCTGGTTCGCCAGCTGTAAGGCATGCTCCCAGTTGGTACCGCCGTTTGCGCTCATGCCGTCGATCGCCGCAGCGAATTTTGTATAATTCTCGGTGAAATTGCCCTGCTCAAAGCCGGAATTCACCACCTCCGCATCGTTGGAGAATTGCACGAGCGCCATACGCACCAGATGGTCCCCGTCACGGTTGAAATACTGCTCGCCGTTGAGCAGCTCATCCGCCAAAGCCTTGGCTGCCTCTTTGGTATGGTAAAGGCGCGAATCGTCGGTGGGGGCAGTGCCATCGCTATCCACGTACCGGCCCATGGAGCCGGAACGGTCGAACACCACGATCACGTCCGCCAGCTTTTCCACCTCAATGGGGGTGGCGCCGCCGCTGATGCTCAGCGAAATGGTACGGGTGCCGTCGTGATTGTTCACGGAATTCTTTTCCGCAGTGGGCAGGGCAGGCGTATCGTCCGCGCCGTATTCATACAGCTTTGCTTCGCCGCCCTGGGCGACGGCGCTGTCCGCCTCGTACACCATATAGATATCCTGATTTGCGGTGGTATTGTTGCTGTAGGCGATGTTGGACCAGCTGGTATTGCCATCGGGGGTATACTGCCAACGGCTGTTGTTATAGCGGATCAGCGGTTCTATGGCAGTACCGGTGCCGCTGTTGAGATGCGCGCCTTTGAAATGATACCCGGGGATATCGTAGATCAGGAACGCGTAACCGTTATCGGTGGCAATATTGATCGATTGCGGAACGTTGAGCTCCACAAACCGATTGCCGTTCATATAGCCGTAATGGATGGTGGAGGAACGGTAGTACGTTCTGTTGCTGCTGCGATACGTCCAGTTCAGCGTATAGGTGGAAAAGCTCTCGGTTTCAAAGGTGGCGGTGATACCGTCCTCTGTGATCAGCACCATGGGCTGCATGTTTTCCACAAACGGCGCGTCGCCGCTCTCGTTCAGGTGCATCACCTTGATCTGATCGTAATCTTCGGCGCTCGTGTCCTCATCCGGCAGCGCCTTGCGCTGAATGCTCACCTGCACCGGGGCGGCGGGCTCCACGGGAGCGCCGTCCGGGCCAAAAATGGTAAGGTCGAAGGCGTCCAGACCGATCTCGATTTCGGGATCGTCCGCCGACACATCGGCGCCGTCGCGCAGAATGATTCCTTCTTCCGACTGCACAATGGCAGGCGCCGACGCTTCGAAATCGGAAGACAGCAGCACGGCCTCACGGATGGCCTCGTATTCGGGGCTGGCGGGATCGAATTCGGTGATCACCAACCGGGAGCCTTCGGGGATATTCGCCGTGTAATCATAGGTTACCGTAACCTCGTAGAGTTCTCCGTTATCGGAAAGATATTCCGCAGTGAGCTCTTCGGTGCGAACCACAGCCACGGTGAGCTCGCCGTCCGCCTCAAGCACTGCCTGTTGGTAGGAAACTGCCGGGTCGTTGAGCACCTGTACGTCGCCCGAACCGGTAATGGCCACCACGGCCTGATCCTCATCGGCGGTGATCAGCTCGGAATTCAGCGTGAGCTGGTAAATATCCTGCGGGGATACGGCTTCACCTTCGGGGGTTTCAAACGCAACGTCCACCGCGCAAACATCGGTAACCTTGGCGGAAACCGCGTCCTGAATTGCGGAACGCATTTCGGGTGTTTCTTCGGCCTCGTTTACCACAAGCACCGTATCCACCGGGAACACGCCGACGTCGGCATCCACCTTAACGGTGATGGCGGCAGCCTCGTTCTCGAGGTTCACCGCCGGGAATTCCGCTTCTTCGGAGGTCTCGATCACGATACCGGGTTCTCTTTCGGCGGTATCGGTATCGATGGTGATCGCCGGAAGGATCAGCGCATAGGTGGTGACGAACACAACGATGCCGCTTAACACCAAAAGCACCTTCTGCCAACGCTTACTTAAAAACCGCTGCTGAAAACGTTCCACTTATGCATCCCTCCTTTCTGGCGATAATAAACTTTTTTCTGAAATATAACTTGATCAATCCACTTTGCCAAGCCCTTCAAAGGGCCAGATGCGGTATATGATGCGGCCTACCACCTGCTCCTCGGCGATACAGCCGATGGTGGTGCTGCGGGAATCGATGGAGACGTCGCGGTGGTCGCCCATAACGAACACGCGGCCCTCGGGCACCTGATACGGCAGCTCGATATCGCACTCGCCGAGGCTTTTTTCGCTGACGTAGGGCTCGTCGATGGCCTCGCCGTTGACGTAGACCGTGCCGTCGTCTTTAATATCGACCCAGTCGCCGGTTTGCGCGATCACGCGCTTCACCAGGATCTTATTATTGTAATAAAACGCGATCACGTCGCCGGTTGTGAACTTGCCGCCCTTTACCGAGAGAACGATATCGCTCTCTTCCAGCGTGGGGGTCATGGAGGTGCCGTAAATACGGAGCACCGGCAGCAGCAGCACCGCGATCAGTATGGATACGGCGGATACCGTGATCAGGGTATACACCGCGTTTTTGAGCACGCGAAACACGCTTCTTTTATATCGGATGCGCTGCTGTTCGCGCGTGAGCTGCGCATCGGAGGGCGTTTCGGTTTCGGCTTTTACCGATTTGCGCCCGCGTTTGGATTTGTTTTTTTTCAGCTGTTCCGCAGTAGGGAGCTCAGCCAGTAAGGAAGCCCCGCCGTTCCGGTTTTCCGTTTTTCTTTCCGCGGCTTCCTTTCGGCGAAAAAAGGTTTTTTCTCCTTCTTTTCGTCGTTCGCCTTCAGCTCGGCGGCCTCTACCTGCTCGGGCTCGGGCACGCCCTGGGCGGGCGCGGCCTCGGCCTTTTTGGCGGGCTCTTCGCTTTCCTGCGCGCCGGGCGCGGCTTCGTTTTCGTCAAAGCTTTCGTAGGGGATGTAATGCCCTCTGCCGGAGGCGTTTTCCGCCGCGCGGCGCGGCGCCGGCTTTTCCTCGGGGAACTCGGGCTTTTCTCTGCCCTGCCTGATCTCGCGCACACGCTCCTGAAACGAAAAATCGCCGTATTCCTGCTCCATGGCCAAAAGGCTTCTGAGCTGCTCTACCGTGGGGATCTCTTTTTTTCCGACGGTTTGCGGCTGCGGGATTTCATAGTCGTCTTCGTCGAAGCGCGCGGTGAAGGGGCGCGTATCGGTTTTCGGCGAAACGGTCCTCACCCGTTCGGGCGCGCGGTCGGGTTCAGCGGCGCGCGGCGCGGCGGGCCGTACCTTCACGCTCTTTGCGGGGGCTGCCGAAGCGCGTTCGTATCTTGCAGCGCCGCGGGGGGCGGCGGGCGCTTCTTCGGCGCCGGCAAGGATCGCCTGCAGCTGATCGAGCGTAGGCAGCTCCACGGCGGGAACCGACCTTCTTGCGGGGGCGCGCTCCACGGTCGCCTCTTTGGGCTCCGCCGGTTTCGGCTTTGCGGTCTTTTTCACCGGAAGCGGCGCTTTCTTCTCCCTGACCGCCGCATATACGGGACGGGGGGCCGGTTCTTTCTTCTGGCCATAGGCGGAAGCGCTGCGGCGTGACGCCGCGGCCGGACGATACAGCTCGATATCGGCTTCGGCTTCCCTTTCGGCTTTCAAACGGGTCAGCTGCTCGAGCGTAGGCAGATCGGCGGCGGGGGAAAATCTGCCGTAAGCCTCTTCCTCTTTCGGAACAGGCTTTGTTTGCCGCGCGCACGTTTCGGCCGCACTTTCTTCATCTATTAAGTTTTTGAGCTGTGCAACCGAGGGAAGCGAGGCGAGGCGGCCGGTTTTGCTGCCGGGGGCCTGCGTCTCAGCATCGGCACGGGCATATAGATCTGCCAGACCCATCGTTATATCTTCACTTTCCGGAATGATCCGCCAACAGGAATTCGTTTTGTAAAAGCTTTTGCGCGGACGCCAGCTCTTTACCGATGGTTTCCAGCTTCTGATTCAGCGTATCCAGCTCGGCGGTAATACGATCCTGCTCGCCCAGCAAACGGTCGATCTCCTGCCGTTCCACGATCAGCAGCTCGAGAAGATCCGTGCGGGTCAGCCTGCGTAATTCCTTGTCTGTCATGGTATTTGCCTCCGTTAATACTTGTAACGCGTATATCATAACACGGGAAAGAATGCTTTAGGTTTGCGAAAAGTTAGTTATAGGTTAGAGATTTCAACTTTTTTTGATTTTTTTCGGAATGGAAATAATGGAAACGGTGCCCTCGCCCGGCTTGCTGCGGATGGTGAGCGTTCCGCCCACGGTGATCTCGAGGATATCGCGGATATAATCCTTTGCCGAGGCTTTCTGCTCCTTATCGGGAAGCGCGGTATCGAAGCCCTCGAAATCGTCCCTTACGATCACGAGGAATTCCGTTTCGGTCTCGCGGCTGGAGATCAGGATCTCGCCCGGCACGTCGGATTGCTCCGCGCCGTGCCGCACCGAATTTTCCACCAGCGGCTGCACGGTAAAGGGCGGGATATCGAATTTATCGGCGTCGATATCGTACCACACGCGGATATTGTCGCCAAAGCGCATCTGCTCCAGCTCCACGTAATTCTTCACGGTTTGCAGCTCCCTTGCGAAGGGGATCGTCGTTTGCTCCTGCATCAAATCGAAGATGCCGCGCAGATAATCGGAAAACAGCGAGATCGCCTCCTTCGCCACCTCGGTATCGGCGTCGCAAAGGTAATATATGCTGGTGAGCACGTTATATATGTAATGCGGCTTGATGCGCTCGAGCGATGCCTTGATGCGCTTTTCCTCGAGCTGATTGATCTTCTTCTGCGCCGATTCGGATACGGACAGGATGAATCGGATATAGTTGACCAGCAGCACGATGAACACCAGCGGATAACGGGACTGGAATCCGGGAACAAGCGAATCCCACACGAAGGACGTCACGGGCAGGAACAGCGTGACCGAGAGCAGGATGCGGTCCCGCAGCGCGATATTATCGCCCTTGAGCATCAGCAGCAGGATCGCCGCCACGATACACGCAAGGTTCAGCACCTGCAAAATCCAGTAGCCGACGTCGGAAATATACTGCATCTCGGCAAGATCGTATAAGAACGGGTACGCGAAGTTCACTGCATACAGGATCACCGGGATCCCGCACACCGCGCCCATGCCCCAAAGCACGAGCCGCTTCAGCGCAAAGGGGAGCGCAAGCAGCACGGTAAGATACATGGCAAAGAACCATTCCGCCGCATACGAAGCCACGATCGAAACCGTTTCGGTGATTCCGAAAAGCGTTTCATTTCCCGTTAAAAAGAGCAGCGCAGCGCCGTCGCATACCAGCATAACGAATACGAAGGCGATCACCGTGAGCACGATATTGGAGCCGCGCAGCCTGAGCCGCTGCGGGCTTGCCAGCAGGCTGATGAACAAAAGCAGCGAGATACACGCGCAGATCAGATCGACCACACCGTTGTTTATTCCCATAAATTCGACTTCCCCTCCAGATTGACCCAGGTGGATTCCGCCCAGTCGTACTGCCGCATATATTCGCCGTGATAGGCGTTGAGGCCCGAGGGCAGCCCCTTGAGCCAGTCGTAGTAATCGCAGTCGATGCGGTCGGTGAGCAGGCCGAGCGAGCCCCGGCGGCGCAAAAGGATATCCTCGTAGCCGATCTCCGCCAGCGTATCGTTGAGATCCTTGCGCACCTGCTTGAAGAAATTGGAGCGGTCCGTTTCGCCGCCCCACAGCACCGTGATGAGGGCTTCGCTGGTGACCATGGCCCCGCGCCGGTCGATAAGATACGCGAACAGTTCCTTGGTTTTCTGATACCGGAACAACAGCGGCTTATCGTTATAAAACACCTCGAAATCGCCGAAGGCGCGGGCAAACAGCCGGTCCTCCTCCGCCGCGATGGGATGCCGCAGCTCCTCTAGCTCCTCTAAAAGCCGGTCCTCCTGCAAGGGCTTGAGCAGATAGCCCGAGGCGTGCATCTGGAGCGCGTCCGCGTAATAATTGTCGAACGCCGTGCAGAAGATGATATTCACCTCCGGCTGGATCCATTTGAGGCTGCGGGCAAGCTCCACGCCGCTGCCGCCGTTCATGCGGATATCCAGCAGCGCGATATCCACCCGGTTGGAGCGGGCGAACTGCATCGCCTCTTTGGGGGAAGAGAACGAATTGACCGAAGCCCTGGGCAATACCTTCTGCACCAGCGCCGTTTCGCCGCGTAATATGATGGGTTCGTCATCAACAACAATGACCTGCATAGCGAACCTCCCGTTTAATTGCTGTTTATATCATAGTATCATATCAGAAAATGTTGCGCATTTCAACTGTTGAATCGTTATTTTTCATCAAAATAAGCGTGAAATTTCGGCATTTCGTACAAACTTTTCCGTGATTGACAGGCAGCGGAACAAAACGACTGAAAGAAAAGCCGGAGATTTTCTATACCGCAGAAGGCGACGGCGCTGTGCCGAACATAATAAATAATGAATAATATTTAAAAGAAGGGAAAACGGCAGGACGCGCCTGCCGTTTTTCTTTTGGATTTATGATTCTTTTTCGGTTCGGCGAAATTTTATTTCGATCTGCCGATGAGCTGCACCGCGGCGTTGAACAGGTATTTGATCACCTTCATGCTGGTGGCGCAGAAGCGCTCGGTATTGCGGCCGATGAAGTCGGTGAAATCGCGGTAATCGAATTTCACGTTCATCGAAGAGAGCGCCGCTTCCGGCGCGAGCCGCGCAAGGTTCTTCGCAAGATCTCTGCGGATCGCCGGGTCGGGGCTGTGGCACACCGTGCAGCAGCCGTCCTCGCCGTAGTTATGGCCGAAGGCGCAGGCGTTGGCGCGGTAATAGCGCGGGGTGCGCACCAGCGTCCAGAGGATCTGGGTAACGCCCTCCTCCAGCGTGGCGCGGGTGATCTCGCCGTTATCGATCGCCTCGAGGATCCTGTTGAGATCGCAGTGATCCCACGGGGTATGCACGTTGTTGGAGGCGTTGATCTCGCGCACCTCGTTTTTGCCGTTGCCCCAGTCGGTGGTGATAAAGCCCTCGTAGCCCCACTCGCCGCGTACGATGCCACGCAGCAGGTCGGCGTTTTCGGAGGTTGGCAGGCCGTTCATCACGTTGTAGGAGGTCATGATGCCCTCGGCGTGCCCCTCGCGGATGCCCATTTCAAAGGGCTTTAAGTAGATCTCGCGCAGGGCGCGCTCGGAAACCTGCGAATCGCTCCAGAGCTTGTTCGCCTCTTTTTCGTTGCAGATCAGGTGCTTGATGCACACGGGGATGCCGTTTCTCTGCACGGCCCTGATAATGATCGTGGCGGTTCTGCCGATGGCGTAGGGATCTTCGGAATAATACTCCACGTTTCTGCCTGCCAGCGGATGGCGGCGCATATTCACGGGCGGGCCGAGCCACATGCCCACGTTGTTCTTATAAAGCTCCGTGCCCAGAAGCAGGCCGAAGGCCTCGATGAGATCCACGTTCCAGGTATCGGTGAGCACGGCGCTGCAGGGGAAGGCCGTGCCCATGAAGCACAGGCCCATGCCGCCGTCGCCCTGTGAGAAGCGGTTGAGACCGTATTTGACGCAGAGCGCGTCGCTGCAGCCCACCTGGTTCTGATCGTAGCTCACGAAGAAGGTGGCAAGCTCGTGGTCGCTCCACCGCGAGAGGTAATCCTCCATGGTCATGGCGCCGAATACCACCTCGGAAAGTCGGTGGCCGAACACGGACGCGCCCTTTTCCACGCTCTCCTTCGGGGTTTCGGTATGCACGTAGTTCTGGTCCTTCTCGCGCGCGGGCAGGGTCTCGTAGGCGCCGTCGGCAAGCAGGCGCTTTTCGAGATTCGTGGGGCAAAGGGAGGAAAGCCGCTCGGTCACACGGAGCGCATCCAGCGTCGCCACGCCCGCCTCGGCTGCGTTTTTTACGGAACCGCCCACCAGAAAGCGGTAATCGCCCGCTTCGAGCACGAAGCACGATTTGTTGCCGGTTTTGCCCAGATCGTCGAAGGAGGCGAGCTTTTCCAGATCGGCGGAAAGGGTGAGCGTCTGGGATTCGCCGGGCGCCAGCGTTTTCGTTTTGGCGTAATCGCAAAGGGCTTTCGCGGCCTTGCCGAGCTTGCCCTGCGGCGCGGAAACGTACATCTGCACCGCTTCCTTGCCGGCAACGCTTCCGGTATTGGTCACCACCGCGTCCACGGTGACCTTATCTCCGTCGAAGCTGAAATTCTCCGTTTCGGTTTTGAAGGTGGTATACGAAAGGCCGAAGCCGAATTCGTAGTTTACTATTTTGTATTCGGGGTCGAAGGTCTCAAACCAGCGGTAGCCCACGAAAATATCCTCGGTGTAGGCCTGGTCGTTCTCCGCCCAGCCGGCGTCGGTGGGATAATCGGTGAGGTCCTTCGCCCAGGTATCGTTGGTTTTGCCCGAGGGATTCACCCGGCCCAAAAGCACGTCGGCGATGCAAAGGCCGCCCTGCATGCCGGTGTAGCCCGCGTAAAGCACCGCGTCCACACGCACGCCGTCGATCTCCCCTTTTGCCCAGGAGGTATCGATCACAGATGGGGTATTGAGCACAACAACGATCTTATCGAAGGCACCGGCGAGCTGCCGGAGCAGCCGGAGCTCGTGATCGCGCAGGTACCAGTCGGAGCGCGCCACGTCGAAGGCCTCGCCGCCCCAGCGGCTGAGGAATACCACGGCCGTATCGGCCGCTTCGGCAGCCGCCTTCACCTCGGCGTCGGTGGGCTCGTAGAGCTCCCCCTTCGCAAGGGCTTCGGTATATCTGTCGCTTATTTCGCGGCAGAGGGAGATCTCGCCGTTTTCCTCGGCGGCGAGAAGGGCGTCCAGCGGATCGATCGGGTACGCCTCCTGATCGGCGCACTGGGTTTCGGAGCCGTAGCCGTAGGCGATATAGCCCCGCATATTCCATACGTCTTCTCTGTCCTTGGGGCCCATCTTCTGCGCGTCGCCGAAAACGGCCACGGTGCTTTTCGGCGGGATGGGCAGCGCCGCGTTATCGTTTTTGAGCAGCACGATGCCCTCGTCGCCGATCACGCGGGCGAGCTTCTGCCCCTCGCTGTAATAGGCGGCGCCCGCGGTGAAGGAGAGGCCGGCCGCGCCGCTCAGCAGCAGCACGAAGGTCAGCAGCAAAGAAATCGATTTTTTTATCATGGAAAAACCCCGTTTTTATTTCTTCCCGGCCCCGCGCTTGCGCAGGAACGAAAGGATGACGATGACCGCGCTCACGGCCACGATGGCGATCTGCACGAAGGCGGAAAGCGTAATGGAAAACAGCGGACGCAGGCCGTGGTAGATCAGCGTGTTGATCACAAGCACCGTCACCTCGTAGGGCAGGGCGCAGATCAGCAGGCTCAGGAACACGGTGAGCCCGGCTTTTTTGCCCTTCGGGAAGGCGCAGCCGTTTTTCGCCCAGGCGGCGATCAGAATGAACCCTGCCACGGTGAGCAGCATGAGCGCGTCCACGAAGCCGTAAAGCGCAAGGTTCTCCCACCGGATGAACAGATCGCTCGCAACCGCGCCCAGCGGCACGGCGGCGGCGGTAAGGCAAAGCAGCAGCGCGCCGCAGAGCTTGCGCCTGTTCACGAACGCCAGCACGGCGGCGGCAAGGCAGAGCAGAACGGTCACGGCGGCGGCGATCAAAGCGGGCGGAACGACTGCGGAATCCGTTTCGCCCCAATCGGCGGGGGAAACGATGGGGGAAATATGCAGATCCTGCATGTATTTGCCCTCATTGTAGCGCGTGACGCCGGCGGCCTCAAGATCGGAGATCAGCTTTTTCGTTTCGGAAACGTTCACAAGGCCGAATATGCCCTTGAATTCTCCCTTGCCGGCGCAGGCCTCGTAATACCGCCAGCCGATGCGGCTGTTTTCAATGCGGGAAACGGCTGCCGCGTCGCCCGCGGCGGCGTCCAGCGCGATCTTCCACAGCTCGTTGACGCGGCGCACCACGTCGTCGGTCATGCCGTGCAGGGAGTAACGCGCGGCGTCGTAGATATGCAGATGCCCTTCCTCGCCCCCGGCGTGCGCGGTGAGGATATCGACGATCTCGCCCACGGCGGCGCCGCCCTCTTCCCCGCCGTAATAGGCTTTCAAAAAGCCGTTGCGCACGGTAAGCTCCTCTTCGGCGGTGAGGGTATCGCGCATCAGGCGCGAGAGCATGAAGGCGCGCAGGTCGTAAAATTCCACGGCGGCCGGGTCGGCGTAATAGGCGCCCTCCTCGTAGATACCCACCACGTGATTCTCACGGAAGGTATCTATGTTTTCGCGCAGCACGCCGAAATTCGGGAACACGCACAGCGTCTGCAGGAAATTGGTCACGTAGTCCCAAACGTACATACGGTTGCATATCTTGCTCCAATCGCGCAGATCCTGCATGAATTTTACGTTGGCCTCGCAGTTCGGGTCGTTCAGCGCATGGGCGAAGCAGCACTCGATGGAGCACAGGCGCACGCACACGTTATCGCGCGGCACGATGTTCTGCGGGGCCTGCCGGGTATACTGATAAGCGAAGGTATCCACCACCAGGTCGGGGTAATCTTTGCCGATATCCTCGGCGATCTGGTTCACGAACCAGAGCATGACGCCCGATTGGCCGCCGTACTGCTCCGCCAGCGCGGCGCAGTTTTCGCAGCGGCAGTAAAGGTAGTTATCGTCCTGCGTGACAGAGAGGATATTCAGGGCCGCATCGGGCTTATAGGATTCCTCCGCCTGCCTGCGCACGTCCTTTTTGGCCTGCTCCACCACGGCGGGGTTGGAAAGGCAAAGCTGGGTGGGCTGCCGGGTGCCGTCCTCCTGCAAAGCGTAGTATTCGGGGTGCGTTTCAAAGAATTCCTTTTCCGGCACGATGCCGTTGGTGAGGGAGTGACAGAACCAGATGTAGTTCACCTTGCCGCCGTACAGCGGCTCCACGGGGCTGTAGATGCCGTTCAGGCCGTTGGCCACCGCGAATTCCAGATCGTGGGGGCTCACCCAGTCCGTATCGGCGTATTCCAGCGTGGGAACGTAGGCGTAAAAATAGGGAGATTCGGCGGCAAGCGTTTCCGATTTCGGCACGGTTTTCACATTGGCGGAATAGATCTCCACCCCGCACACGCGGCCCAGAAAGCCGTAAACGCCGTTGAACAGACCGCGCGCGTCGGCAGCCTCGATGTAGAATACGGGGTCGTTGGTCGCCTTCTCATCCGCGTCCGCGCCCCAGCGCAGGCGGTAGCTGCCCTTGGGCTGAGAAGCAAGCGTTTCGCTCACCGCGAGCGAGATCGCAGCGCCCGTTGCCGGCGCGGCTGCGGCGATCGCGGGCTTTTTGCCGGTGACCTCCTCCAAATACCGCTGCAGGGTTTCGGCGGCGGTCTTCTCCGATTCCGTGGGCGCGGCGGCGGTCACGATGGTGAGCGCTTCGCCCGAGGCCGCGTTATAGAACGGCGCTTCGGCTGCGCCTGCGGCAGCGGTGAAAAGCCCGCACAGCATGCAAAGGGAAAGCAGCAAACGAACGAACAGAGAAATGGATTTTTTGAAGAGTACGCGTGTGTGTTTCAAAAAAAAACCTCCGATCTTATATCTTTTTCGTATTATTGCGCTGCGGTGATCCGGCAGGAAATGGGCTCGCCCGCATCCAGCCAGACGTTCAAGGGCGTTACGGTCACGTCGTATTCCGCGCCGGCCGAGAGCCCCTCCACGGTAACGGAAAGCCGCTCGGGCATGGGCTCGAAGTAATACTGCGAATAGATCTCCTTCACCAGCTTCTGCTTCGCGTCCGCAGTATTCGTGAGCGTGACGCGGTAGCCGTAAACGCACACGTCGTCCTCTGCCTGCGGGAACGAGAGCGTTGCGGTGTTCGCGGTGACTTCATCTACCGTAACCGTATCCCCTTCCTCAAACCACGGCGCGCCGTCCGTGTGCTTTCGCGCGGCGGTATAGGCGAAGGAATTTTTATCGCACACGTTATCGATCTGCCAGATAAGCTGCTGATCGCCGTCCGTGGTGGCGGGGGTGCGCATGAAATCGTCCGTTAAAATATTGAAGGGCATGATGCGCACGCGGTTATTATCGTCCACCTCCACAATGAGGTATTGGGCGGCGTTGCGCGCGCCCTCGGGAACGGTGCTGTCGCCGATATCGCGCTCCATCTCGAAGTAGTTGAGCGTGCCCACGCCCACCTGCGTATAGGCGTTTTGCCAGATATTCAGCGGGTTATTGACGGGACCGTGGGAATGGCCCGAAAAATTGATCACCTGCGGATAGCGGGAATACACCATGTGCAGCGGCACGGACATCTGCGTATACCAGCTGCGGCTGACGTAAACCGTGTTCCAGATATGGCCGTGCTGCATCGTGAAAATAGGCCGGTTGGGATCGTCCTTTGCTGCGGCGCGGAGCTGCGCCGACATCCAGTTGATCTGCTTCGGGGTTTGCCACGTATCGCTGGGGCTGGGCGACAGACCGATGAAATGGAAGCCCTTCACCACGATATGGGGATCCAGATCCTGCTCCATGTGGCGCACGAAGCCCTCGTGGCCGGTTTCATGGAACTCGTGGTTTCCCATGATGGCGATGAGCTGCGTCTCTTCGCGGATATTATCGTGAATAACGCGTTTCAGGATCTCGTATTCGGCGTCGGAGCCGCTGTCGCAGTTGTCGCCGGTGAGCACGAGCGCGTCCAGCAGCCGATAAGAGGGGTGCTGCTCCGCATAGCGGTAGGCGGTTTCAAACAGCTTTTGCAGGCGTTCGGCGTTGGTGGGATCGTCGGCGTTGATATGGATATCGGTTGCCACGGCGAAACGGAACACGGGTGTAAACGCTTCGGCAACGGACGCCTCATTTTGCGCCTCGCGCGAACGCTGGGTTTCGGCGCTTATCGGAGCAAGGCCGGTGATGAGCATAAATACTGCGGCGGGAACGCCGAGCACGGCAAGCAGCCTTCTGAAAACTGACATAAATGATACCTCCGGGAAATCAGTTTATATAATAATGAAAATAATTATAGTTCTTTCGCTTCCCGCGCGATCGCAAGGCACGGGGCGTCTTCCTCGGGCAGGCTTCCCCCGGCGTACACACGGTAAACGCCCGCGTACACGCGGCGGACGCCGTCCTCTCCGAACAGGGAAAAGCTCTCGTCGTTCAGGGGAAAATCCACCGTTTTCGCCTCGCCGGGCGCAAGATGCACCCGTTTGAAGCCCTTCAGGCGCAGCCGGGGCTGATCGGGCAGACCGGCGGAATCGATATAGAGCTCTATGACCTCGTCCGCCGCCATTTTGCCCACGTTCGTTACGGTGACCGCAACGCCGTTTTCGGTTTCCTTCAGCCCGGAATACGCGAAACGGGTATAGGAAAGGCCGAAGCCGAATTCATACAAGGGCTTGATTTTGCGGTACATATAAGTTCTGCCGTGGTTCATCTCGTAATCGTCGAAGGGCGGCAGGTCCTCCGTTTTTTCGGGGAAGCCCAGCGGCAGTCTGCCCGAGGGAGAAACCTTGCCGAACAGCAGGTCCGCCATGGCCGTGCCACCGCGCTCGCCGGGGTACCAGACCTCCAGCACGGCCGCAGCGTTTTCTGCGATCCACGGGATGGCTACCGCGCTGCCGTTCTCGAGCACCGCGATCAGGTTCGGGTTTGCGGCCTTCACCTTTTTGAGCATGGCGATCTGCTCGGGCGGCAGGGCGAGCTCGGGCTTATCGCGCCCCTCCCTTTCGTACTGCATGCCGAGGCCCACCACAGCGATCACAACGTCCGCTGCAGCGGCGGCGCGGGCTTCCGGCGCAAAGGCGTCGTCCGCGGCCCGGTCGGGCGCGATCTGCCACGTAAGGGTGCAGGCGGGGCGGTCCGTGTTTTTTACGTAGCGCACCATAAAGGGCACGCGCTGCCCCCGGGCGAGGCGCACGGGCTCTTCGCTGTTCCACTCCCCGTGGGCAAGAATCAGCTCCGGCGGGGTGCACTTGGCGCTGCCCGCCGCGCGCACGGCAAAGCGGTATTCGCCCGAATAGGGCGCTTCGATCTCTCCGCGCCAGATCACCGAAAAGGCCTCGGCGGTGTTCAGCAGCGGGTCGGGCATCTGCGCGTCCCAGGTAAAATCCAGTACGGGGTCTACGCGCTTTTTCGGCAGCCCGGCAAACACGGCGTTTTCGTAATAGCTGCCCTGGGCGCCGGGCTCGCCGCCGTGGGAGAGATACGTCTCGGGCACGGCTTTGAAATCCTCGCCGGTATCGGTGTAGCGCCACGGCGTGAAGATCACCTTCACGTTTTTATAGGCTTTGATCCCCTGAAGCGGCGTGACCGGCTCGTGCACCGGCACGCCCGAGTAATCGCCGAACTGGGCGATATCGGCGTTGTTGCCGCACACGGCGACGGTAATATTGTGATCTTTGAGCGGCAGGATGCCGTTGTTTTTCAGCAGCACGGCGGATTTGACCGCCGCCTCGTAGGCCAGCGCGCCGTGTTTCTCACAGGCGATCACCGAGAAGGGGGTTTTATACCAAGGAAGGCGCTCGGGATCATCGAACTGGCCCGCCTTGATGCGGGCGATCAGCACCCGGCGCACGGCCTCGTCGATGCGCGCCTCGGTCACCGCGCCCTGTTCCAGCGCCTGCTTCAGGTACTGCTTAAAGAACCCCTCGCCGCATTCGAGGTCGATACCGGCGTTCAGGGCCGCCGCTGCCGCGCTGACCTCGTCCGGCTCCTTATGGTGGGAATCATACAGGCTGCTCACGCCGCCGCAGTCCGATACCACGTAGCCGTCGAAGCCCCATTCGCCCCGCAGGATATCGGTGAGCATGCGGCGGTTTTCGTGGCAGGGCACGCCGTTTACAGCGTTATACGCCGCCATGACCGCCTCGGGATGCCCCTCCTGCACCGCGATGCGGAAGGGCTCCAGATGATATTCGCGGAAGGTTTTTTCGCTCATCACCGCGTTGCACGAAAAGCGGTTGTGCTCTTCGTTGTTGGCGGTAAAATGCTTGGGGGTGGCCACGGCCTTCAGATATCCTTCTTCATACCCCTGAATGCCGCGCACGAAGGCCGCGCCGTTTTTACCGGCGAGATAGGGGTCCTCGCCGTAGGTTTCGGCGGTGCGGCCCCAGCGGGGGTCGCGGGCCAGGTTCAGATCGGGGCTCCAGAAGGTGAGCAGGCCGTTATAAAGTCCGTCGTAGGGCTTGCCGCCGTTTTCCTCCGCCTCGCCAAAGAAGTATTTGGCGCGGGCCTCGGTGGAAACGGCGTCGGCGATCTTTTCGAGCAGCGTATCGTCAAACATCGCGCCAAAGGCGATGGCCTGCGGGAACACGGTGAATTTGCCGGGGCGCACCACGCCGTGCAGCGCCTCGTTGCCGTGGTAGTATTTCGGAATGCCGAGCCGCTCCACCGCCTCGGCGGTCTCAACGATCTGGCTCAGCTTTTCCTCAAGCGTCATCTGATTCACGAGCGCGTCCGCCCGCGCGTAAATTTCGGGTGTTGTTTTCATAAGGGACCTCCTCCCGTTCTATCCGGCTTTTTGAATGAGCAGAACCATATCGGTATCGTCGGGGCGCACGCCCGCGAACCAGGTGCCGATGGCGGAGGCGGTAAAGGTGCCCTGCTCGCCGTACTCGCCGGTGATGGGATCGAACCACTGATAGGTATATTCCGCACGGGGCTTCAGGCTGCCCACGGTGCCGGTGAGCACGCCGCCGTACTTCTTCGTGTTCACGCGCTCGGCAACGCTCTCATCGGTGAAGGAATAGAAATACAGCACCATTTCGGTATTCTCTTTATTGCTTGCGCAGTAGGCGTAAACGTGAGAGGCAGGTACGAAATACGCCCGGTTGCCAAAGCGGGGGATCAGGTTGTACCATTCCAGCTTTTCCATAAAGGAACGCATATAGCCCATCTGATATGCGGAGGGGTACTCCATCGCGTCCTGCCAGGTGGCGGCCTGCTTCTCTTCGGGGGTGACGGTATCCACGCCGTCGTCGGAGGGGATATCGATCTGGAAGGAATTGTTATATGCCCACGTAGGCTGGCCGCCCCAGGAGCAGCCATAAAGCCCGGTGAGGTAGGAAGCCCACGCCTGCGCGCGGGCGCCGAAGTTCTGCGTCCACAGGTAGCAGTAAAGCCCCTCGAAGTTCACCACGGGCTTGCCCTGCCCGTTGTACCAGTAATCCTTGGCGGAAACGTAGTCGTCGCGCCGGTTGAAATGGGGGTGCCACTGGCTGGCGTACATGGTGTGGGCGGGGACGTTCCGGAAGGCGGAGGGCGCGCCGTTGGGGTAGTAGATTATATGCATTTCGCCGGTGCCGAGGCCGTTGCCGTAGGCCACGGTATCGCCGGTGCTCTCCTGATGGGCGGTGACGGGGTGATCGTAGGGATCGTATTTATTCAGGTATTCAGCCACGTAGCGGTAGGGGTTGTTCACCGCGTTCCACGGGGAATCCTCATTCTGATACGGGTCGTTATCGATCTCCTGCCCCAGCGACCAGATCACGGGGTAGGCGGCGTAGCGCGCCACCCAGTAGCGGGAGATCTGCTCAAGATAGGCCTTGGCTTCGTCGGAAACGTCGGGCATGGTCACCTTCTTGAACTTCAGCTTGCCGGTGAGGCAGGGTTCGGTCCAGCCGCCGTGGGCTTCGATAAGGCTCGTCATACCCGCAAGGGGCCAGAAGAACTGGGTGTTGGCATGGGTAAGGCCTGCTTCGGAAATGATGCGGAAATATTCGTCGAAGGCCTGAAAACCCTCGATATCGGATTGGTCCACGCCGTCGATCACGTCGAAGCCCTTCGCGCCGGGCTGGCTCTGCCACACGCTGAAGCCCTGTTCCGCGCGTTTTGCGCTGAGAGCTTCCACCATTTCATAACTCTCGCTTGAAAGCTCCCAGTGGGTATCGCCCAGATAATAGAACGGCGTGCCGTCGTCGTAGGTAAGATATTTCTCACCGTAGCGGGTGGTGACGAAGCCGTGCTTATAAATATCGAGATCGCCCT
>CAMVBR010000009.1 GCA_947165755.1 uncultured Clostridia bacterium | reverse complement strand
TTAACCACAATATATAGATCTTGCTGCTTTAAGCCGATACTCAGAACTGCAATTTACGCTTTTTTCTTTCTCGCTTTTCCCACCGCAAACAGCACTGCTGCCACCACGGCGGCTGCGGCGGACACGATGCCCACGATCAGCCAGTTCACGTCCGCAAGGCCCGCAATGTTCCATTCGCCGGTATCGCCGTTCTGCAGCTTGGCGAACACAAGGGCCACGTCGGCCACCACGGCGCCGGTGATCACCAGCCCCGCAAGGATCTGCAAAAAGGAAACGCCGCCGGCCTCGCTCTTAGAGAGGCGCACGGGCTGCGCGGTGCGGAAATCCAGCGTGGAGCCCACGTAATAGGCCACGATCACCAGAACGATGGCTTCGGGCAGCATATAGGTGGCGTTATAGGCGAAGGAGTAGATCAGCGCCCCCTTGGTGGGAATGGAAAGCCCCGCCCATACGGTGGCGCCCGAAATCACGTGGCAGGCGTAGCGCAGAACGCAAACGAGAACCGCGCCCAGCGTGAGCGCCGGGGCCTGCTTTTCAAAACGGCTGCGGAAAATACCGCCGAGACCGAGTACGAGGAATGCGACGATATAGTCGAGCAGGATTACGGCCAGAATGGATTGCCACGTGGTGACGTAGCTGAGCGTGTTCAGGCCCAAAAGCTGCTGGATGATGCCGTAAACCAGACCGGCCATCAGGCCCATGCCGGTGCCGTGGCGGTAGGCGATGATAATGATGGGCAGCATGGAGGCGACGGTCACGGAGCCGCCGTAGGGCAGATCCACCAGCTTGATAAAGCTGAGCAGCGTTGCGATGGCGATCATGATGGCGCTTTCCACCAGCGCCTGCGTTTTCGAGATTTTCATGTGTTTTCTCCTTTCAACAAAAAAACCGTATGCGCGGCATACGGTAAAAATTACGTGCTTTAACTCCCTACGCCGGTATTATCCATATCAGGTTCGAGGGTTCGGAAAACTCCGTCTCAGCCTTGCGGCACCCCTGTTAAAAGTATTCGGTTGTTTACGCAGTCCATTGTACCACGTTTCAGAAATTTGTCAAGTGAAAACAGCTTTGCCTTAGGCGCATTTACCGAAATTTCGGAATCCGACCGTCTTTTTTTGCGATATGCTGCTGCGCAGCGCGATATACTGCGTGCGATATATTGCTTCGCAATGCGATATGATATGAATCCTGTAACTTTCACGTGCCGCAGGCACATATCGCGCCGAAGGCATATCGCACCGAAGGCATATCGCGAATCCGTCAGGATTCATATCGCTGCCGCGCGGAAGGCGCGGCTTACGGCGAACGGCATTATTGCGATACCGCCGCCATCACCAGCAGCGTCCCGTTTTTCACCGAAACGAAGGCTTCTTTTCCGGTAAAGGAATTGCATGCCCCCAGCGCGAAGTTCGAGCGCAGCTTACCGTTATGCAGGGTATACTTGAAGCCCTCTATGGTCACGCCGCTGCTCTCGTCCGTCCACGAAAACACGGCGGCTGCGCCCTTGCGCCCGGCGGGGAAAAGGAGCCGCCCGTTCGTGATCGCGGTGATCTCAAACCCCGCGCCGTAGGCTTTTGCCCCATACCCCTGCTGCGATAACCGCGCCAGCAGCGATAAATTGGCAAGGCTGTGGTCGGGCCGCCCGCCCAATACGCCGTAAAACGTAAAATCCGTACAGCCGCGCCGGATCCCCTCGGCAGCGGCGGCGTCCGTATCGGTCACGTCCTTTTCCACCGGCAGGGTGATCACGGGGATCCCCTCCGGCAGCGCATCACCCAGCGAATCGAAGTCTCCGATCAGCAGATCGGGCGCGATCCCGGCCTGCCGCATTGTAAGAAGGCCCGCGTCCGCGGCGATATAAAAGGCGCCGGGCTCGTAAACGGGCAGGCTGTCGCCCGTGTCTCCCGCGCCTGCGATCACGCATTTTTTCATGCCAGCCTCCGCCCCGTGATGCACGTATACATTTCCTTTGCGTCGTTTACGATATGGTCCGCGCCGGTTTCCTCCAGCTCGCCGGGGGCGGCGAAGCCGTAGGCCGCGCCCACCGATTCCACGCCCGCCTTCTTCGCGGCGGTGATATCGCTTCTCGTATCGCCGATCATCAGCGTTTGGGCCTTCGTTACGCCGAAATCACTGATCGCCCGCAGAATGTAATCGGCCTTTTCCAGCGACGTATCCTTGAGCGAGGGGCAGTAAAAGCCCGAAAACACCCCGTGCACGCCCAGCATGCGGCAGATCTTTTCCACAAATTCCTGCGGCTTGCCCGAGCAGATCGCAAGGATATAGCCCTCCGCCTGCAGCGCGGAAAGCATTTTCGCCATGTCGGGGTAAAGCACCGCCTCGGTGGTGCCGATGGGGCGGTAGCGCTCGCGGTAGCTCGCCACCATCGAAAGGGCGGTCTCATGGTCCGCGCCGAAATATTTGGAAAAGGACTCATACAGCGGCGGGCCCACGAAGCAGCGCAGCGTCTCAGCGTCCGGGGCGGGAAAGCCGTGCTTGTCGGCGGCGTAGCGCACGCAGTTGAAAATGCCCTGCGAGTTATCGGCCACGGTGCCGTCGAAATCGAACAGCAGCAGTTTTTTTTCGTCCATGTCAGCCCTCCGGGAATGCGTTCCTTACGGCGGCAACGATGCGTTCGTGCACCTGCTCCACCGTGCCGTCGGCGTCGATATATACGATATTGTCGCGGTCCCGCAGCGCGTCGAACACCGCGTCGAACTGGCGGCTCACGGCGGTGAGGGTCTCCACGGTCTCAAAGATCTCCATCTGGTCCGCCCGGCGGTTGGCTTCGATGCGCTCCATGCACTTTTCGGGCGGCATGGTCAGAAACAGCGTCAAATCGGGCTTGGTGAGCGCGGGGCAGCCGAAGTGCAGGTCCATCGCCCACTTCATATCGGTCTCGTGGCCCTGATAGGCGAAGGTGGAGTAGTAGTAGCGGTCCAGTATCACGGTATCGCCGTTTTGCAGGTGCTTTATGATGCCGTTCTCCGGGTCCAGGTTCTGGTTCACGCGGTCGGCGAAAAACAGCGCCGCATTGGCCCACGGCGACGAGGGGAACTCGCCCGAGAGCATCTGCCGCAGAAAGCGGCCCGTGGGCAGGGGAGAGGGCTCGGCGTCGGTGAATACGGTTGCGCCTTCGCGCCGCAGATGCTCCGCCAGCAGGCGGAGCTGCGTGGTCTTGCCGGTGCCGTCCAGCCCTTCGAATACGATAAATTTATGCATGGTTCAGTCCTTTTCGGTATATAGCCGGTCGGCCAGCGCCGCAAAGCGCGGCATATCGATCTCCTCGGCCCGCACGGCGGCGGAAAAACCGAGGCTTTCAAGCGCCTCAGCAATGCTTTCTTTGGGCAGCCCCAGCCCCGCGGAGAGGGAGTTGACCGCGGTTTTTCTGCGGTGCAGGAACGCCGCCCGCACGGTTTTGAAAAAGAAGGCCTCGTCCTTCGTTTCCACCGGGGGCCGTTCGCGGCGGGTGAGGCGGATCACGGCGCTGTTCACCTTGGGTGGGGGCGTAAAGGAGGAAGCCGGCACGGTAAACAGCGTTTCGGCCTCGGCGTAGTATTCCACCGCGGCGGTGAGCGCGCCCGCGTCCCTTGTGCCGAGCCGCGCCGTCAGCCGGTCGGCGGCCTCCTTCTGCACCATCAGGGTGAGGGAGGCGAAGGGCACGCCGCATTCCAGCAGCCGGATGATGACCGGCGACGTGATGTAGTAGGGCAGGTTCGCGCAAACGTGCAGCTTCTGCCCCGGGGCAAAGTATTTTTCGGTGATGGCGGGGATATCCGTTTTCAGGATATCCGCGTTTTCCACGAACACGTTGGTTTTGCCGTCCAGCGTTTTCGCCAATATCGGGATGAGGCGGGTATCCAGCTCCACGCTGACCACGGTTTTCGCCCGTTTGGCCAGCTCCACGGTGAGCACGCCCACCCCCGGGCCGATCTCCAGCACGCCGTCTTCTTCGCCCACGCCGGAAAGCGCCGCCATTTTCGGGCACACGGCGGGGTTCGTGATGAAGTTCTGCCCCAGCGCCTTCGAGAAGGTGAAGCCCGCGCCGGAGAGCAGCTTTTTTACGGTATTGATATCGGTTAAATTATATTCCATTTACGATCTTTTTGTATCTCTCGTACGCTTCGTTCCACTGCGCTTCGTCCGTCGGCGCGAAATGCCCGAGCTCGAAGCTGCCCGCAATGGTCTTACGGGCCTCGGCCACGCTGCCGAGCTCGCCGAGGGAGATGAGCTGCACCGCCACGTTGCCCAGCACCGTAGCTTCGGTGGGGCCGGCGTACACGGGCACGCCGCAGGCGTTGGCGGTCATCTGATTCAGGGTGTTATCCTGCGAGCCGCCGCCCACGATATTGATGCTGCCGAAGGTTTTTTCGATGCACCACGAAAGCTGCTCGAACACGGCGCGGTATTTCAGCGCAAGGCTCTCGTAGATGCAGCGCACCACGGCGCCCTCGTCGGCGGGCACGGGCTGATTCGTGCGCTCGCAGAAAGCCCGTATGCGGGCGGGCAAGTTGCCGGGGCGGGCGAAATCGGGTGCGTCGGGATCGATGAAGCTCGCAAAGGGCTTTGCGGCCATGGCGGCGGTTTCCAGCGCGGCAAAGGAAAGCTCCCTGCCCTCGCGCTTCCACTGGCGGCGGCTCTCCTGAATGAGCCACAGCCCGCAGATGTTCTTCAGAAACGCGGTGGTATAGTCGCAGCCGCCCTCGTTTGTGAAGTTGCATTTGCGCGCGCGCTCCCCGGCGCAGGGGGCGTCCGGCTCGGTGCCGAACAGCGACCACGTGCCGCTGGAGATAAAGGCGAAATCCTTTTGAAGGGTGGGCACGGCGGTCACGGCGCTCTGGGTATCGTGGCCGCAAACGGCGATCACGGGCGTTTCGGGCACGCCCAGCTCTTCGGCAAGCGCGGGCTTTAAGGCGCCGATCACCGTGCCGGGCTTTACGAGCCTGCCGAACAGCCCCTTCGGGTAGCCGAAGGCGGAAAGGATCTCGTCGCTCCAGTCGTTGGCGGCAAGGTCCACCATGCCGGAGGTGGTGGCGATGGAGTATTCGCACACCTTCTCCCCGGTGAGGAAGTAGGAGAGCAGGTCGGGCATGAACAGCAGCCGGTCGGCGGCGGCGAGCTGGGCCGGATCTTTCTCCTTCAGGGCCATGAGCTGGAACACGGTGTTGAATTCCATAAATTGGATGCCCGAAACGGCGTAGAGCCGGTCGTTGGATATATATTTTTCGCTGTGGGCCACGGCCCCCTCGGTGCGGCGGTCGCGGTAATGCACGGGGTTCGAGAGCAGCCTGCCGTTTTTATCGATCAGGCCGAAATCCACGCCCCAGGTATCGATGCCGATGCTCTCAAAGCCGCCGGCGGCCTTCGCCTTGAGTATGCCCTGCTTGATCTCGTAAAACAGGCGCAGTACGTCCCAGTGAAAGGTGCCGTTCACCTCCACCGGGTCGTTGGAGAAGCGGTGGACCTCCTTTAAGGTGATCTTTCCGTTTTCGTAGCCGCCAAGAATGGCTCTGCCGCTGGAGGCGCCGAAATCGAATGCCAGTACGTTTTTCATTTCACAACGCCCTTCTTTAAAATGATATTCGCGTAGATCGCGGTCTCGCCCGTGGCCACCACGGCGTAGGCGTTTCTTGCGCGCTCGTAGAAGGCGAAGCGCTCGATCTGCGAAATATCGGTTTTGCCGTTGTTTTCCTCCACGATGCGCTCGTAATCGGCCCAGATGGCGGGCGTTTCCTCGCCCGCGCCCGTGGCCATGAGCATCACAGGGGAATCCACGTAGGTATCCAGCGGCATCAGCTTGAGAATGGCCGCCAGCATCTGCGGCACGCCGAGGCCGTCCGCCCTTACAAGGCGTTTGGCGTTGGAGGCGGCGGGGAAGTTGCCGTCCCCCAGCACGATCTCGTCGCCGTGCCCCATTTCACATAAAATTTTGAGCAGCTCCGGGGAGAGCTCTGCGGGGATTCCTTTTAACATCTTTAATTCGACCTTTCCGGTTATTATTTCTTAATACTGCAAATTAGGAATTAGGAATGAGGAATTGCGGATGGACTCCGTCCATACCTGATTTTATAAGAACCTGCCGCAAGCGGCAGAACCTTGTTATTCGCTTCGCTCATAATAATGCGGCTGAAAGCCGCCGCCTTCATTCCTCATTCCTTATTTCTCATTCCTCATTTCAGCGAAGCTGTTCTCAGTCCTCCGGCGGAATGCCGTCCGTATACTGCGAGTTATACAGCAGCGCGTAGAAGCCGTCCGCCGCCAAAAGCGCGTCGTGGGTGCCCTGCTCCACGATGCGGCCCTTCTTCATCACCAGAATGTTATCGGCGTTCTTGATGGTGGAAAGCCGGTGGGCGATCACGAAGCTGGTGCGGCCTGCCATCAGGCGGGCCATGGCCTCCTGGATCTTCTGCTCGGTTTTGGTATCCACCGAAGAGGTGGCCTCGTCCAGGATCAGCACCTTCGGGTTGGCAACGATGGCGCGGGCGATGGTGAGCAGCTGCCGCTGCCCCTGCGATAAATTGGAGCCCTCTTCGTTCAGCTTGGTATCAAACCCGTCGGGCAGGCTCATAATATAATCGTAAATATACGCGCTCTTCGCGGCCTCCTCGATCTCCTCGTCGGTGGCGTCGGCGTTGCCGTAGCGGATGTTTTCTTTGATCGTGCCGCTGAACAGCCACGTATCCTGCAGCACCATGCCGAAGTTGGAGCGCAGCTTATCGCGGCTCATGGTGTAGATATCGGCGCCGTCCAGATAGATATGCCCGCTTTGGATATCGTAGAACCGCATCAGCAGGTTCACGATGGTGGTTTTGCCCGCGCCCGTGGGGCCCACGATGGCGGTGGTGGAGCCGGCCTCGGCCACAAGATCGAGACCGTCGATGAGGGGCACGTCCTCTTTATACCGGAACGAAACGTCCCTGAACTCGATGCGGCCCGCCCGAACGGGGGCGTCCTCGTTCGTTGTATCGTCCGGCGATTCCTCCTCCTCGTCCATCAGCGAGAACACGCGCTCGGCGGAGGCGAGGGAAGACTGGATGCTGTTGACGATGCGGGAAAGGTTGATGATGGGGTTGGAAAAATAGCTGGAATAGCTCAAAAACTTGGTGATATCGCCGATGCCGAAAGCGGAGGTCAGCGCGCCGGTGTTCACCTGAATGAAGAAGTAGCCGCCCAGCAGGCAGAGGGATACGTAGTTGACGTTCTTGATGAGCGTGAGCACGGGGTTGAGCACGCCCGAGATCATGTTCGCCATAAAGCTGTTTTTGCCCAGCCGCACGGTGATATCGTGAAATTCCTCCACGCTTTCCTTCTCGTGCCCGAAAATGCGCACCACGGTATGCCCTGCATACATTTCCTCGATGTGCCCGTTCAGGTCGCCCATGGTATCCCAATAGCGGCGGAACCACACCTTGGATTTTTTGGAAACGAGGTACGAGATGGTGCCGGATATGGGCACCAGTACGATGGCGGCGAGCGTCATCCATATATTTTTCGTGAGCAGCATCATCACAAGGCTGCCCACCACCTGAATGGCGTTGGTCATTACGGTGAGTATGCTCGCCTGCAGGCTGGAGCTCACGTTGTCGATATCGTTGATCATCTTCGAGATCACTTCGCCCTTGGTGTAGCGGTCGAAGAACCTGAGCGGCAGGCGCGAGAGCTTGCCGTTGAGCTGGGCGCGCAGCGAGCAAACCAGCTTCTGCGATACGCCCGCGGAAACGAATTCCTGAATGAACGAGAAGATGCTCGCCAAGCCGTAAGCGAACGCAAGCCTCCAGATATGCGGCATCGCGCCGGTGAAGGTGATGGCCGCGCCCGTGTTGGCGAAATCGGAGATCGCTTCCTGCATGGCGTTGATCACGTCGCTCATATACTGCGGCGCTATGATATTGCACACGGTGGAGGCCATGGCGCAGAATACCACCACGCCCATGGAGAAGGCGTGGGGCTTGATCAGCGATAAAAACCGGATCACGGTGCCCTTTGCGTTTTCGGGCCTCTGCTCGTCGTCGCGCTTCTTGCGGTAGGCGGCGTATTTGCTGCTGTATTCGATCTCGGGAACGTCGGTCTGCCTGTTACGCTTCATCGCTCTCAGCCTCCTCTCCCTGTTTGGCGTCGCCGTTTACGGAGCCTGTCCCCTCCAGCGCCTCTTCGCTCATCTGCGTTACCACGATCTCGCGGTAGAGCGGGCAGCGCTCAAGCAGCTCCTTATGCGTGCCCTGCCCAACCACGGCGCCGCCGTCCAGCACGATGATGCGGTCCGCGTTCAATACGGTGCCCACGCGCTGCGCCACGATGATCAGGTTCGTATCCGTCAGGTTCTCGCGCAGGGAAGCGCGCAAACGGGCGTCGGTGGCAAGGTCCAGCGCCGAAAAGCTGTCGTCAAACAGAATGATCCTTGCGCCCTTGGCCACGGCGCGGGCGATGGCGAGCCGCTGCTTCTGGCCGCCCGAAAAGTTTTTGCCCGCCTGCGAAACGGGGCTTTCGATGCCCTCGGGCATGGCCGCCACAAAGTTTTTGGCCTGGGCGATCTCCAGCGCGCGCCACACCTCGGCGTCGGTGGCGTCGGGGTTGCCGAAGCGCACGTTATCCGCTATGGTCCCGCTGAACAGGAACGCCTGCTGCGGCACCATGGCAATGGAGGCGGCGAGCGCCTCGGGGTCTTCCTCCTTTACGTTCACGCCGTTCACGAGCACTTCGCCCTCGGCGGCGTCGTACAGGCGGGGGATCAGATCCATCATCGTCGTTTTGCCCGAGCCCGTGATGCCGATCACGGCGGTCACCTCGCCGGGGCGGGAGACGAAGCTCACGTTTTTCAGCTCAAAGGGCTTGGTTTCTTTTT
Source organism: uncultured Clostridia bacterium (assembly GCA_947165755.1). Lineage (GTDB taxonomy): Bacteria > Bacillota > Clostridia > Oscillospirales > Acutalibacteraceae > RUG806. The sequence continues at coordinate 14,173 of CAMVBR010000009.1, read as the reverse complement.
TCTCTGCCGGTTTTTCATCCCTGCGCGCGCGGCGTTTTTTCTTTTTCTCCGGTTCGCGCGGGGGGTAGCGGAACGTAACGTTTCTGAATTCCACCTTGCCTTCATCTTCGGGCGCGGGAGAAACGGGGTTTTCCGGGGCCACCACGTCGGGCACGGCCTCCATAATTGCCCTGATGCGCTTGCCCGAAACGGAGGCGCGGGGAATGGATACGATGATGCTCACCACGCTCATGAGCGAGGTCAGGATCAGCGAGAAATAAGCGATGAAGGCCGAAAGGTTCGGTATGGTATCCATGATCTTCTGCGAATCCGTCGCGGGGTCCATCGCGTTCACGGCGGCGATGAGCCTGTAAATGATAACGCATACCAGCCCGTACATGAATACGGTGATCAGGGGCGTGAGGCCCGCCATGATGCGGGCGGCGATCAGCGAAAGCCCGGTGAGCTTTTTGTTCGTTTCGTCGAAGCGGCCGTCCTCATACCGCGTGCGGTTGAAGGCGCGCACCACGCGGATGCCGCTGATCTTTTCGCGCATGATCTGGTTCACTTTGTCGAGCAGCTTCTGCACCTTGCCGTACATGGGCACGATGATCGCAAGCATGATGCCTGCCAGCACCAGCAGCATGGGCACCACGCTCATGGCGGTGCCGAGGATCTCGGGGCTGGTGGAGTAGGCCATCACGATGCCGCCCACCAGCATGATCGGGATCGGGATCAGCGATTTCAGGGTGTTGAGCACGATATCGTGGATCTGGCGCACGTCGTTGGTGGTGCGGGTCACAAGGGAAGAAACGCCGATCTTGTCGATATTGCTCTGCGAGAGATGCGATACCTTATTGAATATATAGTTGCGCAGCGAAATGGAATACCCCACCGAGGTCTTCGTGGAAAAGTAGGTGTTGGCGATGGAGGTCGCCACCCCGGCCAGCGTAAAGCCGAGCATGATGAGCCCCAGCCGCCCGATCTCCTTCATATCGGAATCGAGGATAGCCGCCATGATATTCTTCGTATAGTAGGGCAGCAGCAGCTGCATCACCGTGTTCACCGTAGAGAACAGGATCGACAGCGTCAGCAGCCCCGCGTAAGGCCGCAGCAGGCTTAAAACCTTCTTCATTGCGCGTCTCCTTATCTGAAAAACAATATATATAAACTAATCATATCATAAGCCGAAAAAAAACACAACAGATTTTTTCGCCGAAACATGGGGAACAAATCGGCCCGGAAAAGCCCAAAAATTGTTAATTTTTCTGAAAATGTACTTTTTCTGTTTTTCTTCTTGTTTTTTTTCCTTTTGTGATAGATAATAGTACTATCTTTTGTAACAATGGGGAAAATTATGGTCTTTTCATCGCTTTTGTTCCTGCTCGTGTTCCTGCACCTGAATCTGCTGTGTTATTATTTTGTGGATTCCATCCGGGCAAAGAATATCGTGCTGCTCGTGTTCTCGCTCGTGTTCTACGCATGGGGCGAGCCTGTTTACGTTCTGATCCTGCTGGGCATGTCCTTCTTCTGCTGGCTGTTTTCGCGCATGATCGAAAACGCCGGCTCGCCGGGGCAAAAAAAGCTGATTTTATTTTTTGCGGCCGCCGTATGCGTGGGCGCCATCGGTTATTTCAAATACGCCGGCTTCCTCGTGCAGAACCTGAACGCTCTCGTCGGCAAAGAGCTGATCCCCGTGCCCCATCTGGCGCTGCCCATCGGCATTTCGTTCTACACCTTCCAGCTTCTCACCTACGTGGTGGACGTTTACCGGGGCGAGGTGCCCGCGCAAAAGTCTTACTGGCGGGTGCTGCTGTACGCGGGGCTGTTCCACCAGTGCGTGGCGGGCCCCATCGTGCGTTACGGCGATATTGAAAACGAGCTCACCAACCGGCAAACGGACCTCACCGAGGTCTCCCGCGGCATCACGCGGTTCTTGTGCGGTCTTGCGAAAAAGGCGGTGCTGGCCAACGGCTGCGGCGCGGCGGTGGATGCGCTTCTTGTTTCGGATGCCGCCATCGCGGACGCTTCACAGCTTACCCAAACGCTGGGCGTGCTCTCCGGCCGCTCCGCCCTCACCCTGTGGGCGGGCATGGCGTTCTATATGCTGCAGATCTATCTCGATTTCTCGGCGTACTCCGATATGGCCATCGGCATGGGCCTCATGTGCGGCTTCCATTATAAAGAGAACTTCAATTATCCTTATATCTCCTCCAGCGTCACCGAGTTCTGGCGCCGCTGGCATATATCGCTGGGCACCTTCTTCCGCGATTACGTGTATATCCCGCTGGGCGGCAACCGCAAGGGCACGCTGCGGCAGGTGCTGAACCTCTTCATCGTGTGGGCGCTCACCGGGCTTTGGCACGGCGCGAGCTGGAACTTCGTGCTGTGGGGGCTGTACTTCTTCGTGTTCCTCGTGCTCGAAAAGTTCGTTTACGGCGAATGGCTCAAAAAGACGAAGGTGATCAAGCACCTCTACCTGCTCGTGATCGTGTATTTCGGCTGGATCCTGTTCAAGTTTACGGAGCCCTCGATGATCGGCACGGTGCTCAGGGGCATGATCGGCGCCAACCACAACAGCCTTTCCACCTTTGAAAGCCGGCAGTTCCTCGGCAAGTATTTCCTGTTCTTCTTTATATGCATCCTGGCCTGCACGCCGCTGGTGAAAAACCTTTCGGCCATGCTGCGCAGGGCGGGCGCCAAGGGCGGGGCCATGGCCACGCTCAACAGCGTTGCGAACGTGGCGCTGCCCGTATGCCTGCTGATCGTATCCGTGCTGTTCCTGATCGGGGATTCCTACAATCCCTTCCTGTATTTCCGGTTCTGAGGTAAGTGAAAATGAGTCAAGACGTAAGAAACAACGGTTCCGCGGCCCCCGCGCCCGAGAAAAAACCGAAAAAGAAATTAAAAACCTGGCAAAAGGTGCAGATCTTCGTGGTCGCCGCCATCGTGGTGGTCATGAGCTTCTTCTCGTTCATTCTGCCCCTGCGCCCGAAAGTATCCGATGTTGAAAAGCGCAAGCTGGCCGAATTCCCGTCCTTCAGCTTTTCCGCGCTGTTCAGCGGCTCCTATTTCTCCGATATTTCCGCCTGGTACGCCGATACTGTGCCGCTGCGCGATTATTTCGTGAATCTCAGCTCCCGCCTGCAGCATCTGCTGGGCACCGCCACCGCGCAGTCCGGCTTCAACGAGGGCGTGAAGGGCGACGATATCCCCGATATCCCCGATACGCCGCCCACGTCCGAGGTGCCCGTGTCCGAGTCGCAGCCGCCCGTGCCCGTGAATACCACCGAAAACACCACCGAGGTCACCACCGAGCCCCCCACCGAAGAGGAGCCCACCAAAGAGATGCAGCAGCTCGGCGGCATCCTCGTTTACGGCAACGCCGGCTTCGAGTATTATAACTTCGTGCAGTCCACGGCCGAAAGCTACGCCGCCGCCGTCAACCGCGCCGCAAGCCTGCTGGCGGGCAAGGCCACGGTGTACGATATGATCATCCCCACCAGCATCGATATCCTTTTGCCCGCCTCGGTGCGCGAGAATCTCTCGGTTTCCGACCAGCAGAAGGCCATCTCCTATATGGAGGCGCTGCTCTCGCCGAACGTGAAGAAGGTGAGCATCTTCGACGTGATGAAGGCGCATAAGGACGAGTACATCTACTACCGCACCGACCACCACTGGACGGCTCTGGGCGCTTACTACGCCTATCAGAAATTCTGCGAGGTCAAGGGCGTGCAGCCCGTGCGTCTGGAGGATTGCGAGAAGCGCACCTTCCAGCCGTTCCTCGGCTCCTTCTATTCCGATTCGGGCAAGAATCCCGTGCTCGGCAACACCCCCGACTACGTGGACGCCTATATGCCCAAGGTGAGCGCGGACCTGTACCTGATCGACCAGAACAATCAGGAGATCACCGGCAGCGTGCTGTATAACTCCGAAAACAGCAGCCCTTACTATAAATACAGCACCTTCATCTGGGGCGATAACCCCTATTCGGTGATCACAAATTACGATAAAACGGAAGGGGAGAGCTGCCTGCTCATCAAAGAGAGCTTCGGCAACGCGCTGGCGCCGTTCCTGACATACAATTATAAATATGTATATATCCTTGATTACCGTTACGGCTATTCCACCGCGGCCGCGCTGGTGGATAAATACGGCATCAACGACGTGTTCTTCTGCAACAATATCTCCATGACCCGCGCCTCTTCGCAGGTTTCCAAGCTGAATTCCAGCGTGGGATAAAATTTTAGATTGACACGATGAAATAATTGCGCTATAATTACAAAGAAATAGTATCATTATGTATAAAAGCGAATGATATGTAATTTTTAGGAGGAATTCTTCATGAGCAAGATCAGTAAAAAAGTTCTTTCCCTGGTTTTGGCACTCGTCCTTTCTCTCTCCGTCTGCGTGATCGCTTTTGCCGCGCCCGCCTTTGATTTCAGCATCAAAGAGGATAATACCGGCAGCATCACCGGCTGCGACGGCGATATCGAAGACGGCGTGCTGGAACTCATCGATTGGGATGATTTCTACGAGCTCAAGCTTACTTCGGTTGCGGCAAACGCCTTTGCCTACGACGAATCCGATACCGAGAAGGCCTACCTCGCCGACGTCACCACCGTGATCGTCCCCGCCGGCGTCAATGAGATCGGCAGCTATGCGTTTGCTTACCTTCCCGCGCTTACCAGCGTGGAGATCAAGGGCGACGTTAAGATCGACGAGAACGCCTTCGCCGGCTGCGCCGCGCTTAAGGAAGTCACCTTCGGCGGCGACGCGCACCTGTGCAAAGACGCTTTTGCCGGCTGCGACGCGCTCGAAACGCTCAACGTGAACGACGACGCTTCGTTCAACGCCGAATCCGGCGCGCTGAACGATACGGCCTGGTATAAGAACTACACCGTGGATTTCGTTACCATCGGCAGCACCCTGATCGCCTATAAGGGTCAGGATGAAGAAGAAGTGATCCCCGAGAACGTCACCCGCATCGGCGCTTCCGCCTTCGAGGGCAACACCACGCTGAAAAAGATCGTGTTCTCTCAGTACGTCACCGAAATCGGCGACAGAGCCTTTGCGGATTGCCTTGTGCTGGAAGACGTTGTGTTCTCCGACGTGGGCACCATCGAAACCATCGGTAAGGACGTGTTCGTGAACACCCCCTACTACGATAATTACCCCGGCGAATTCTTTATTGTGGGCACTAAGCTGATCAAGTATAAGGGCGGCGACGTGGATTTCGTGCAGATCCCCAACACCGTGACCGAGATCGCCGAGGACGCCTTCGACGGCTGCTATACCTATAACGAGAGAGACGGCTACACCTTTGTGATCTCCTCCATCGTTGTGCCCGCCTCCGTGACCAAGATCGGCGAAAACGCCCTTTCCCTTGCCACGTTTGAAGACGGCTCCACCTATACCCCCAGAATTTACGCATATTCGGGCACGCCCGCCATGGATGCGCTGAAGGCTGCCGGTTATAAGGCGACCGCAATGCCCGCCAAGTGCGATATCGATAAAGACGGCAAGGTGACCGTGGCCGACGCCAGACTTGCGCTGCGTATCGCTCTGCGCCTTGATACCGTTGACGACGTTACCAAAACGGCTGCCGATGCGGACGCCGACGGCACCGTAACCCCCGCGGACGCCAGATTGATCCTCCGGATCGCGCTGGGCCTCGAAAAGTATTCCGCGCAGGATCTGCTCAGCATGCCCAAAACGAACGTTGAGCTGCTGATGGCCTACACCGCCGCCATGAAAAAGGCCGCCGTGGAAAAGGTCGGCTACACCAAGACGGTCACCAACAAGATCACCAATACCGACGTGAACCTTGCGCATAGGGCAAAGCTTGTGGATATCGCCAGCAAGAACATGACCAACACCAAGAAGACCTACGCCTCCGATACGCAGGCCGCCGCCGATAATCTGCTGGTGCCCAGCCTTCTCTCCACCGATTCCATCAAGAAGGCCACCAACGTTATGAAAGACGGCAAATACTACATCACCATCCAGTTTGAAGACGTGGAAGACGCTTTCGTAACCGTGGATACGCCCGAATACGTGCCCAGCACCTCCTACCTCGGCAAGATCATCCCCGTGGTGAACGGTCAGGTGTTCTATAACGCCATCTCCGCCAATAAGTGGTTTACGCTGGTGCCCGATTCCGATTCCCGTACCTTCAACTGCGTAAGAAAATACGCCATGAACTATGTGAATCCCACCGTCAGCCTCGTGCTTGACGCCGTAACGCTGCGCGCCGAAAGCATCACCATCAGCTGCCAGTACCACTTCGCCGTGGACGGCAAGGTGAACGGCGTGGATATCTCCAGCTTCATGTTCAAGACCGGCGACGGCACCGTGGACAGAACGGATACCATCACCTACTCCGATTTCCAGTGGTAATCGATCCATAATCAAAAAAAAGCTCCGGTCCGCCGGAGCTTTTTTTGATGAATTCAAATTTCAGTTTATCGCGCCGTTGGCGCGAGTGACCAGTGACCAGTGGCCAGTGTCCAGCAATCGGATTTGTTTGCTTTTGCGTCATTCTGACCACTGACCACTGGCAACTGACCACTGGCAACTGACCACTGGAATTTGCAGGGCATCGAGCCCTGCAAATTCCAATTCCCCTTAAATCTTGATCCCCAGCTCCCTGATCTTATCCTGCAGCTTTAAGAAATCCTCGAAGCAGTCGCCCTTTTTGCTCGGGTCCCTGAGCAGGGCGGCGGGGTGGAAGGTGCCCATGAGCAGCATGCCCTTTCTTTCGTAGAATATGCCGTGCTCCTTCGTTACCTTAAAATCCTTGGATATAATGATCTGCGCGGCGATGCGGCCCACGCACACGAGGATCTTCGGCTGCATGATGCGCACCTGCTCCCTGAGGTAGGGCAGGCACTGCTCGGCCTCCTCCGGCTTCGGGTCCCGGTTGTGGGGCGGGCGGCATTTCAGTATGTTTGCGATGTAAATATTCTCTTTCCGGTCCAGTCCTATGCCGTTCAGGTAAAGGTCAAGCAGCTTACCGCCGCGGCCTACGAAGGGCTCGCCCTGCAGATCCTCGTTTTCCCCGGGCGCTTCCCCTACGAACAGGATCTCCGCGTCCGGGTTCCCTACGCCGAATACCACGTTGTTTCTTGTTTCATGCAGCGGGCACTTCGTGCAGCTTTTGCACTCGCTTACGATCGCTGAAAAATCATGATTCATGTCGTTTTTCCTTTCATTGTGTATTTTAAACAAAACTTTCCGTGCGCATCCGCATTATTTACAAAGAAAATCGCTTGCATTCTGCATTTAATTATGCTATTATATAAGAAATTGCAGAACCCGAAAAGCTGGATCGCCGATCCGCTGAACCGGTGTTTTTCTTTGGTTTATTATTATATTATCATTATATAATAGTTCTCCGCGCTTGTCAATTTCCATATTTTTTTTATAAAAAAAGTATTGACTTATCTGTTCGTATCTTGTATAATATGGGCTGTGAATGTTACAGTTCACGCCGTATCATTGTATATTTAGCCTTTGGCTTTATATAAAAAACAAAAAAGGAAGGTCCTAAAAATGAAAATTGCAAAGAAAGTCCTCGCAGTCGTTATGGCTCTTGCGATGATCGGCGCTCTCAGCGTTATGGCTCTTGCCGCTGACGGTCAGTACGTCCTTACCAAGGGTGAAGAAGACGGTTATGTTACCATAGCTATCTCCCTGAAGAACGGCGCCGGTGCTACCAGTGACAGCTTCACCGTAAAGTATGATAAAACTGTCCTGAAGATCGCTGATCCCGAGAACGACTATGTGGACGGCAAAGATGTCGAAGATATGGGCAATGTCAACGGCAACCAGATCATGGGCATCCCGAACTTCGAGAACGAAGGCGAAGTTGTTTACGGTTATGTGTTCAGTGAAGACCTCACTCAGGAGCACCTGAAGGCCAAGAAGGGCAAGACCGTTTCCATCGACCCCAACGATTTCGAGTTCCTTGTACTCTACTTCACCGTAGTGAACGACAAGGCTGATACCACCGTGACTGTTACCAGCGATAACTTCGCCGGCAGTTCCGTGGCCGTCAAGGGCGCTGCTGAAGAGCCCGATTCCACCCCCGTGGAGCCCGTAAAGCCCGACGATCCCAAGGATGATCCTAAGGATGAGCCCAAGGATGAGCCCAAAGAAGAGCCCTCCAAGGCAGTTAACCCCAACAACGGCGACAAGAAGACCGGTGATAACATGGCTCTTGCTGCTGCCGGTGCTGTTGTGGCGCTTGCCGGTGTTGCCTTCGTGATCTCCAAGAAAAGAAAATAATTGATTGAAATTACAATACGTTTGCAATTTTAATTAAGGGATTAGGAGTTGTTCGAAAGAGCAGCTCCTTTTCCTTTTTCTTTACAGTGATAAAAAAAGAGCATCTCGGTGGATGCTCCTTTTTGATTTGAACTATTCTATTCGTCCACCACAATGGCTGCGGTGTGGGGCGGTATGATCACCGCGCCGTCGGTTTTTACGCCGCCGGTATATACGGCCATATCGCGCATGTCGTAATTCAGGTTATAGGTGATCTCTGCGGGGTTGTTGTTTGCGATCACCGCAGCGCGTTTTTTGCCCGGTTCGTACCGTAAAAAGGCGATGCAGCCCAGCTCCGCCGAAAGGGGATAGAACCCGCCGGCTTTCAGCACGTCGTATTCCGCCCGGAATTTGCCGAGCAAACGGAAGTATTCGATCAGTGCGGCGTCCTCTTTCCCCCACGGGTAAAAGGCGCGGTTAAAGGGGTCTTTTGCGCCGGTCATGCCCGCTTCGTCGCCGTAGTAAAGGCTGGGTATGCCGGGCAGCGCATAGTTGATCGCGGCGCTCATTTTCAGCAGCGTTTTGGCGCTTTCCAAGGCTTCCCCCGTCAGCTTGATCGCCGCCTGCGCACGGCGGCTTTTGTGGCTCAGATCCACGCCGGAAAGCGCGGTCAATATCCGCTCCGTATCGTGGGTGCCCAGCATATTCATGCAAACGTGCATGGCTTCGGGTGGGTAATGGTCCACGATATCCTCCACCTCGCGCATAAAGCGGGGCGCGTCCGCGGTGAGGGCGAATTCGATCACGGCGGTGCGGAAAGGGTAGTTCATCACGCCGTCGAGCTGCCGTCCGTCAAAATAGCGGCGGCGGCCGCCGTGGCTGATCTTGTTGCTGGCGTCCTCCCAAACCTCGCCCAGCAGCAGCTTTTCCTCGCCGTTGCGCTTTACGCAGGCGCGTACCCGGTCCAGAAAGCCGTCGGGCAGCTCGTCGGCCACGTCCAGCCGAACGCCGTCCGCGCCGAGGGAGAACCAGTAATCGAGCACGCCGTCCTTTCCGGTGATGAATTCCATATACCCCGGGTCTTCCTCGTTTACCTCGGGCAGGGTATCTATATTCCACCAGCAGGCGTATTTATCGTGATTTGCGCCGAAGGAATACCAGCTGTAATAGGGCGAAGCGGGGCTCTGATACGCGCCGAGACCGGGGTAGCGGCCCCATTTGTTGAAATAAACGCTGTCGTCCCCCGTGTGGCTGTAAACGCCGTCGATCACGATTTTTATGCCCATTTCGTGCGCTTTTTCACACAGGGCCCTGAAATCCTCCGCCGTACCCAGCAGCGGGTCCACCTTCTTATAGTCCGCCGTATTGTAGCGGTGGTTGGAATGGGCCTCCGCGATCGGGTTCAGGTAGATCACGGTCACGCCGAGGGATTTGATATACGCCAGCTTTTCGGCGATCCCCTCAAGGTCGCCGCCGAAATAATCGTTGTTCAATATCCGGCCGTGCGCGTCCGGCAGGTATACGGGCGTATCGCTCTTGTTTTTGTGCATGATACGGTCGGCGGGCACGTTCTGCTTCGGCGCGCCCGAATCATAAAACCGGTCGGGAAAGATCTGGTAAATGAGCCCGCCCTTGAAAGCGTCGGGCGTGTGGAAGCCCTTGGGGTATACGGTCTGCTGCCATTCCTCTGTGCCGTCCAGCGAGGCCCGCTGTGTGTCCGGCTTGCGGCGCAGTACGCTCGTGCCCCACGCGGTGGTGTATTCAAAGTGGTAAAACCACAGCCCCGCCTCCCGCAAGGGCAGCGTAAGGCACCACCACTCCTCAACGCCGTCGGTGTGTTCCCATCGAAAGGGGATATACTCCGGCGCGCAGCCGTCGCGGGCAAGCGCCAGCGTGCAGGCGGAAACGCCGAAGGAGCGGGGCAACAAAACGCGCAGCCGCAGGCATTCACCTGCGGCAATCGCGCCTTTTATGGATTTGTAAAAGTCAAGATGGGCGTCAAAGGGGAGCATTATTTGATTCCTTTGGTATGCCAGATTTTTTCGGCGTATTCGTCAATGGCGCGGTCGGCGGCAAAGAAGCCCGCCCCGGCGATATTCAGCAGCGACATGCGGTTGAATACGTCCTTCTGCGTAAACAGCTCCACGGCCTTTTTCTGGGCCAAACGGTAATCCGCGAAGTCCGCCAGCACCATATAGGGATCGTGATATTTGATGGTCTCGCCGATCTCCGGGAAATTCTTGCCGTTGAACTGATGGCTGTTCAGGTAATCGATGGTCTCCCGCAGCTCGGGGGAGTTCTGGTAATAGGTCATGGGCGTGTAGCCGCTGCGCTTGAGGGCTTCTGCCTCGGCGGCGGACATACCGAAAATGATGATATTATCGGCGCCCACGTTCTCGTAGATCTCAATGTTTGCGCCGTCCATGGTGCCCAGCGTTACCGCGCCGTTGATCATCAGCTTCATGTTGCCGGTGCCGCTGGCTTCCGTGCCGGCCAAAGAGATCTGCTCGCTGATATCGGCGGCGGGCATCAGCCGCTCGGCGGTGGTCACGTTGTATTCCTCGAGGAAGATCACCTTCAGGTACCTGTTCACCTGGGGATCGCTGTTGATCGTTTTTGCCAGGGACCAGATGAAGGAGATGATCTTCTTCGCCATAAAGTAGCTGGGCGCGGCCTTCGCGCCGAAAATATAGGTGTGGGGCACGTGGCTGCCGTTGGGGTCGTTCTTGATGGCGATGTAGTTCGCCAGAATGCTCAGGGCGTTCATTTCCTGCCGCTTATATTCATGCAGGCGCTTCACCTGTACGTCAAACAGGGAATCGGGGTCCAGCGTTTCGCCGGTGGCCTCCTTGACATAGTTCGCAAAGCGGGCCTTGTTGCGGCGCTTGATGGCCTCGAGATCCGCCAGCACCTGCTTATCGTCCGCAAAGGCGGCAAACTTCTTCAGCTCCGCGCCGTCGTATACGAACTGCCCGCCGATCTTATCGGTGAGGTACTTGGTAAGCTCGGGGTTGGCCTGGCACAGCCAGCGGCGGTGGGCGATGCCGTTGGTCACGTTGGTGAATTTATCGGGGGTGAGGCGGTAGAAATCGTTGAATACGCGGTCCTTCAGAATCTGTGAGTGCAGGGCCGAAACGCCGTTCACGCTGTGGCAGGCGGCCACGCACAGGTTGGCCATCTTCACCACGCCCTCGGCGATCACGGCGGTGCGCTCCACGTAGGCCGCGTCGTGGGTGCTCTCCCAAACGTAGGAGCGCAGGCGGTTATCGATCTCCTTGATGATCTGATAAATACGGGGCAAAAGCTGCCTTATCAGCGATTCGGGCCATTTTTCAAGGGCCTCGGCCATTACGGTGTGGTTGGTATACGCCACGGTGGAGGTCACCACGTTCCAGGCGTCGTCCCAGCCGTAGCCGCATTCGTCGAGCAGAATACGCATCAGCTCCGGGATCACCAGCGTGGGATGGGTATCGTTGATATGGATGGCGATCTTCTGCGAAAGGTTCTCAATGGTGCCGCCGTGATGCAGGTGGTTGTGGATGATATCCTGTACCGAGGCCGAAACCAGGAAATACTGCTGCTTCAGGCGCAGGGATTTGCCTTCGTAGTGCGCGTCGGAGGGGTAGAGGACCTTAGAGATGATCTTTGCCATGGCCTCGCGCTCCATCGCCTTCATATACTGGCCGGCGTTGAAGTATTCCAGATCCATCACGCGGGCCTCGGCGCTCCACAGGCGCAGCACGCTCACGCCCTTGCCGTCCTTGCCGGGCACGAACATATCGCTGGGCACGGCGTAGATCTCGGTGGCCGCCGTATCATTAAAAAAATGGTGGTTGTTATCCCAGCTGTCTTCCACGCGGCCTTCAAACAGCACCTTCACTGCGCTCTCGTCGCGGCGCACGAGCCAAACCTCGCCGCCGGGCAGCCAAAAATCGGGCAGCTCGTTCTGCCAGCCGTCCTCTAAGCTCTGGCGGAAAATGCCGTTCTCGTAAAGGATGGTGTAGCCTCTGGCGGGGTAGCCGCCGTTGGCGAGGGCGTCCAGATAGCAGGCGGCAAGCCGGCCGAGGCCGCCGTTGCCGAGGCCTGCGTCGGGCTCGCAGTCGTAGAGCTTTTCAAGGCTTACGCCGTAATCCTTCAGAATGCTCTCGAAGGTGCTTGTGAGGTTCAGGTTATACAGGTTGTTCTTCAGCGAACGCCCCATCAGGAACTCCATCGAGAGGTAATATATGCGCTTTACGTTCTGTTTATCGGCGCGCACGTTGAAATCCGCCCGCTGGTCGGCTAAAATATCCTTTAATATCAGCGCAATGGCGCGGTAAAAATGCTCATAGGTCGCGTTTTGAGCAGTCACACCGAAAATGTGCAGGAGCTTCTGGTCCAGCAGCTCCTTTGCTTGTGCCTTGGTGAGTGCTTTTTTCATACAAATCCCCCAAAAAAATTTCAAAATCGGGGCAAAATCATGCCCTCGTTTGTATATATTACACTATATTCCGATAAAATTCAATAGGTAATGAAAAACTTACTGAATAAACGCGGAATAGAGCGCCTCCGCCTTGCGTTTCACTTCGGAGGCAAGGTAGGCCAGCGTCATCACCGTGAGGGCGGTCACCAGCTTTTCCCGCGCGCCCTCGTAGGGCTCGGCGTAATCGGCAAGGCAGGCGTCCACGCAGCCGCGCACGCCGTCGGTATCGGTGATATTTTCCATCAGCACGCGGTCGATGGCCACGCACAGGTGGGTATACAGCGCCCCGTCGGGAATGATATCGTCGGCCCGGTCGTCGGCGCTGCCGTTCACGTACCGCAAAATCACAGCGATCTTTTCCAGCTGAAAGCTGGAGCGCAGCATATTGAGGATCACGATGCGGGTAAGGTGGTTTTCGCGGTAGCGTTTATTTTCGGGGTGCGCCACCCAGCCGCGCTTGATCCAGTTCTGCACGGTGGTGAGCTCCACGCCCGCGATCTCGCAGATCTGCGAAAGCGTCAGCCCGCCGGTCACGGTAAACAGCCCCGCAAGGTTCGCAAAGCCGAAGGGCAGCTTTCCCTCCTCGATCTCGATCGCCGTACCCGGTAGATACATCATGCTTCGGTTCCTTCCTCTCCCTCTGCCTCTTCGCTCACTTCAAGGATCTCGGTCTGGTTCGTGAAGAACAGCAGCGTATTGATCTTTTTGCCAAGGGTCTTTTCGCAGGCGGCGCTCATCAGGGGGAACATTTTCGCTTCGATCACACAGTTAATATACGCGAAATCGATGAGAACGTTCAGTTGGTTTTTCAGGAAATCGACGGATTTATCGGCAAAGAAATCGTCCTCCACCGTGCCGATCTTCACGCCGGAGAGCGCCATATCGGAATCGTACAGCTTGCGGTTTTTCTCCATGCACTTCTGCATCACGTCCAGCATCTGATCGGGCTTGCCGGCCTTCACGGCGTTGGAAAGGGAAGTGCTCTTCATCTGGAACTTGAACGTGAGGCGGCAGGTTTTGATGATGGCCTTCGCCAGCTTTACAAGCTCGGGGTTGATGGCTTCGGGAATGAATACCTCGCCGTCTTTGGTGTAAAAATAGCTCATGTTGATCTCCTCCAAGGTTCATTTGACTTTTTTATATTGACATTGTACCATATAAGGGCGGGGAATGCAATAGGTTTTTCAACTGGATACGGGAGGGAAGTAAATTGGGATTTATCGCTCGATGCGATAAATCCCAAAGTGAAGAGGTAAGAGTGAAGAGTGAAGAGTGATGGAAGGGCTTCGCCCTTACCCATTATATATAATGCCGGCCGCAGGCCCCTTTCTTCTTCACTATTCACTCTTACTTTTTACCTCAAATTGCAGTTTGTCGCAGAGCGACAAACTGCAATTTTCATCGCCGCCCGGCTGTCCCGTCTTGCGTTTTTCCGCTTCCTATGGTATGATAAACCCCGGTGGT